>NZ_JBHYKH010000281.1:0-11579 GCF_042741275.1 Streptomyces sp. NPDC058964 | reverse complement strand
GCGCCTGATTCGGGGGGGGCGCCTGCGCTGGGCCCCGCGGCGCCTTGGGTGGTTGGAGCGCTGCTGCGGTCGTCGGCGCTGCCGGTGGGGCCGCCCTGGCCCGCGCAAAACGGCGGCGCGCCACGCGCTCGGGTACCACCGGAATACGCAAGGATGCGGGGGCCCACGAGCAGACGGACGCCGACGCGCCCGCGCCGCCGCTGCATTCGAACCCGTCGCTCACCTGCGATACCCGCGTCTTGGACGGCGACAGGCGCAGTCCGGGTGGAGCGAGCACCGCGGCGATGTCCTCGCGTGATGCTTCGGCGTGCTCCCGCCTACCGTGAACCAAGAATGACGAAGTCGTCCGCGTGGCCGGCGGGCCGCCACATCAACCGGCTCTTGTGTGACGGAGCCGCGCGTCCGTGGACGTCGTACCGCTGGGCATCCAGGCTCCATCACGTGCTCGTTGAGCGTGGACATCGACACGGTGAAGTTCAAATCGCCACGTTGCAGTTCAATGGGGAGAGGAAACTGTCCTGCAGAGTCCCGCTCATTGTTTCCGGGTGTCGCCGAGTTCGGTGAGGATCCCGGCCTGAGGAAGGCTTTGACCTGCGTGGGCACGCGCGCCTGTCCCTGACGCTCAATAGGATTCGGTTCCGGAGAACGGAGTGTGACAGTCAGGCGAAGACTGCGCCACCGCTCGCATCGGCGGCCGCCACGGCGATCGGATCCTCGCGGGCGTTGGGCAACAGTGCCGCCGTGTCGGGTGGTCACTACCTGTCGTGGGCCTGTGGGGCGGCGGTCCTGTGCGGGGCCGCCTTGATCGTGGCAGCGCTACTGGCTGGTTGCTCCTGCGCCGGCGACCGCGGCGACGGGGCAGTCGGGGTCGCCCATGCTCCCGCTGCTGTTGATGGCCCTGTTCGACGTGGCCGCGCGCAGGCGCACCGGTGTGGCGATCCTGTTCGCGGTGGTCGCTCTGGAGAGCAACCTGATCTCGCAACCGGCACGGCCTCTCTGGGAGTCCGAGCCGTACCGCTCCGGCCTGATTCTGGTGTTGCCCATCGTGATCGGACTATGGGTGGGCAACAGGCGCCGCCTCGTGGAGGCACTCGCCTCACAGGTCGAGCACCTGCGCATGGAACGTGAACTGCGCCTGCCCGCCCCGGTCGCCCTCAGGACGCCCGCTCGGCATCGTGGTCCGTCAGAGCGGCTGCTGGCCGGCGTTTGGCCAAGGCCGCAGAGGTTGCCGAAGCGGCTGAGGTCCTGCACCGGCTGCTGCGGATCCATTCCAGCAGCGGTATCCGCGCCGGGCTGCGGCGACGTGCCTCGGGTGCACAGGCCCACGGAACGGCACCCGCCTCGAAGAGACAGGTGCCGTTGGGCTTGCCGCGGCTGTCTGGGCATCGCCCGCCGATGCGTGTCCGAGAGTCATCGCGCTCGCAGTGTCACGGTCGGCCTGGCCACCGGATAGGACCTGCCGCCGGGCCTGCTGGGCGCACCGGTCTCCTCTCCTTCGGCCACGCCTTTCAGGGTGTGTACCTGTATCGGTGCGGGCGGTGCCAGTGAGGCGGAGGTGTCGACTTTGGTGCCGGTGCGGTACAGGTTGTAGGAGGCCGCGCCCGAGACGCCGTTCCCGCTCAGCGAGCGCTGCTGTCAGTGGTGCCGGTGACCGTGAGGCCGGTGGGGACGGCGGGGCCTGTCTGGTCGAGGCCGAAGAACTTGGCGGTGTAGTAGCTGGAGCAGATGTAGTTCAGGTAGTAGGTGCCGGTGGCGCCGCACTGTTCGGCGCCGGAGCCGGGGTTGACGGCCAGGCCGTGCCGCATGCCGGAGACCATGAAGGTCACCACCGCGGGCTCGCCGTGCGTGTCGTTGTAGAGGTTCTCGGTCGTGCCGCCGGGCCGCGACCGGGTGCTGGACGGGGTCTGGCTGATGCCCCAGACGTTGGTCCACCCGTCCCTGCTGTACGTGAGCTCGGCCGGGTTGACCTTGGAGTCGGCGCCGCCCTGCCAGACCGCCACCCGCGGGTACCGCCCGGCGTAGCCGGGGTGGGCTCCGCGGATAAGGTCACCCCACTGCTGCGGGGTGTGACTGGTAGTACCACTGGTGCAGTTGATGCTGAAGATGCCGGTGGTGGAGCACTGGGCGGCAGGGCCGGAGTCGATTGAGCCCGCGGCGAAGACGTCGGGGTAGGCAGCGAGCATATCGGCGGTCATCCCGCCGCCCGCCGACAGCCCGGTGACGTAGATCCGGTGCGGGTCGAGATGGTAGCTGGTCTCCGCATACTGGATCATGTTGTAGATCGACAGAGCCTCGCCCCGGCCGCGGCTGTCGTTGGACGGGGTGCCCCAGTCGAAGCAATTGACGATCGGGTTCGTGTACGAGGGCTGCTCGGGGAAGACCAGCGCGAACTTGTACATGTCCGCGTACTTCGGCCAGCCGGAATTGCTGTAGTAGTCGCTCGCGCTCTGGGTGCAGCCGTGCAGGGCGACCACCAGCGGTGCACTGGGCGGCAGGTTGTCGGGGACGTAGCTGTACATGTTGAGGCTGCCCGGGTTGGAGCCGAATCCGGTGATCCTCGTCAGCCCGGAGGCGCTGGCCGGGCTGGCCGTGGCCACCCCTCCGACCAGCAGCAGTGCTAATGCGGCCAGCGCTCCCAAGCTACGGGCGAAACGGCTTCCGGCCTTCTGTTTTCGTGCTGAGCGCACCATGTCTTCCTCCTGGGTGGGGATCGTTGAACACGGGTTGTCCGCACCGTCGACGCCCAAGGAGTGACGGCTGACACAACCGCTGACCGTAGTGTGCGACCCGCTCGCAGCGAGATGGCATGTATGCGTAACCCACTCTTCACAGCGGCGTGATGGGGGGCTTTTCCATGGACGGGTGGTGGCGACCCGGTGAGACCCGCGGAGGCCCGGGCGGCGCCGGCGCCACACCGATCGGGCAGGACGGTCCGCACGGGACACGGAACGTGTACGGGACACGGCACTTGGAGGCGTGGCAGGGGATGAGCGCGCAACGGGGCCGGATGGGGAGGCATCCTGCGTGACTCGGCGGGGGGTGGCGCCCGGGCGCCCTGCGGGGCGGTGCACCCGCCGCCCCGGCGACGCCCGCGACGTCGAACCCTTCCGGACCGGGCCGGGAGCCAGTCCTCCGGCAATCGGGGAGCTTCACCGTTGCGTGCAGCCGACGGCCTCAGGGGCTCGACCTGCCCGGGCTGGGTGCCCCTGCCGAGCAGGACGCCGACCTCCCTGGCCGCGACTCGCTCCGAAACCGCGGCCACGGTCTTCACACGTTGCAGTCCCGGACCGGACCGGCGACGGCCGACCGTGCCATCTTCAGGCGCAGCACCGCGTACGCGAGATCGTCACCTCCAGTCGGGACAGCACCGCAAGCTCAGCAAGGCCTCGTCCACTGTCCGGACAGAGGGCGCCTCGCCGGCGGTGAGCCTTGTGATGTCCGCCAAGTCCTGAAGCTGTTCCTAAGGTGCGGTGACAGTTCCGTTATGGCTGCCGGTCGAGGGTTGTTTCCGCAGCGCCGGCGCACTGGCCTGGCGCGCGGATGACAGAGGAGAAACAGGCATGCCTCGCAGGACGAAGACAGTGGCGGCCCTGAGCGTGGGGCTCACCATCGCGGCCGGAGCGACTTGGGGCAACGCGATGGCCTCGACCGGCAACTCCGCACGGCAGCCCGAGCTGTCAGCGACGGCGCAGCAGGTCAAGAAGGGCGGGACGGACGCCGCGTCCTGCGTGCAGCTGAAGTCCGGAAGCCAACCGGGCACCTACCTCGCCGCGCCGGGTGGGACGAAGGGCAAGGCCGTGCCGCTGGACCCGAAGCTGCTTGCCAAGCTGCGCGCGGCGGCCGCCAAGGCCCCGGGTGGGGGCAAGGTCTGCTTCGCCGAGCCGGGCGGCGACGACCGGCTCGCGGTGCTCGCAAAGAAGCTCGGCGCAAGCGACGACCAGATCCTCGCAGCCCTTGCCGACGTCAAGGTCAAGGTGCTGGCCAAGGGCGGGACCCTGGACAGCGAGGCGGCCGTCCAGATCTTCGCCCATGATCTGGGGATCGGTGAGGCCAAGGCCAGGGCCCTGCTGGCCACGTTCACCGACCAGTCGGCCCAGTCTCCGAAGATCGCCAAGCCGGGCGTCGGTAAGCTGCAGTACTCCAACGACTTCGTCGCACAGCTGGCCAAGAAGCTGGGGCTGTCCCAGGCCAAGGTCGACGGCGCGCTGAAGCAGAAGTCACCCAAGGACGAGGCCGGGCTTGCGAAGGCGCTGGGGGTGGGCGAGAACAAGCTCAAGCTTGCCTTGCAGGGAGACGGCCAAGTGCCGGCCGGGCCGGCGAAGAAGTAGCGACACTGTGACAGGCGGGCGGGGCGAGCCCGCGCCCGCGCTCGCGCCCCCCCCGCCAAACCACCCGGAGGGGACTGCCTGTTCCGGTTCCACGGCCCGAGAGGAATGCCGAGCACGATGCGTGTGCTGGTGGTAGACGACGACGAAGCGGTCCGCCGCTCATTGGCGCACGCCCTGGGACGGGACGGCTACGAGGTCTCCCAGGCTGCAGACGGCGTCGAGGCCCTGGAGGCGTTGACGCGCGACAGCCTGGACGCCGTGGTTCTGGACGTCCTCATGCCCGCGCCCAACGGCCTGGACGTGTGCCGTCGCCTGCGTTCTCGGGGAGACCGCACACCGATCCTCATGCTGACTGCCCGGGACCTGGTGGAGGACCGGGTCGCGGGGCTGGACGCGGGTGCTGACGACTACCTCGTCAAACCCTTCGCCCTGGAGGAACTGCGGGCCCGGGTCCGCGCTCTGCTGCGGCGAAGCGGTGCGGACCAGGAACTGCTGTGCTACGCGGGTGTGGAGTTGGACACCGCGGCCTGCGCCGTCCACCGCGACGGACGGAAGCTGGAACTGACGCGGACAGAGTTCGCACTGTTGGAGCTCTTCCTGCGCAACCCGCACCGGGTCCTCAGCCGAGGCGTGATCTTCGACGCCATCTGGGGGTACGACTTCGGACAGAGCTCGAACGTCCTGTGGGTACACATCAGTTACCTGCGCACGAAGCTGGAGGCCGGCGGGGAGCCGCGGCTGATCCAGACCGTGCGAGGCATGGGTTATGTGCTTCGGGAGAAGCCGTGAGCCTGCGCAACCGGGTAGCGCTGGCCGGATCGACTGTCGTCCTGCTCGCCCTGGCTGCCGCCTCCGCCGTCCTCTACCCCCTCATCAGCGCTCGGCTGAGTACCCACGCCAACCAGACCCTGGTGGCTGCTACCCGGCAGGCACCGGAGCTGCTGGGCGCCTTCAAGCTCAAGGAGGCGACGGCAGCCGAGACGCCGGGGCGGATCCCGGACACCCCGCTGCAGATCGGCGGCACCACTGTGCAGTTCGCGCTCCTGCCTACGGGCACCGGCAGCGAGGGAAAGGAGTTCGTCGCCCTGACCCCCAGGGACTTTGACGTCGCCGCTGGGCGCAGCCCCGCCTACTTCCACGACGCGACGTGGAACGGCTCGCCGATGCGGGTCTACTCCGCCGCGCTCGCAGACGCCCCCGGCATACTGGTCCGCGCAGCGGTGCCGTCCGCGGAAGTCGATGCCCCCCTCTCCCAGTTGCGCGAAGTCCTCGCCGTGATCGTTCTCGGCGGCACCCTGCTGGCCGTAGTCGGTGCCCGCCTGGCTGCCAACCGGGTGCTGGGCCCGGTGCGTCGGCTGACCGAGACCATCGAGCACGCCGGCCGGACCCAGGACCTCTCGGCAGAGGTCGAGGGCAGCGGACGTGACGAGATCGGGCGGCTGGCCCGCGCCTTCGCCGGGATGATGACGGCCCTGGACAGCTCGGTGCGCAGCCAGCGCCGTTTGATCGCCGACACCTCGCACGAACTGCGCACCCCGCTGACCAGCCTCACCACCAACCTCGAACTGCTCGGTGAAGAGCAGGGTTTCGACGATCCCCAGGCCCCGCAACTCCTGCGCGACGCACTGTGCCAGGCGCACGAACTCGCTGGCCTGGTCAATGATTTGGTGGATCTGTCACGTTACGGTCAACAGTCGGTCTGTCATACCGAGGACACCCGCCTCGACGAACTGGCCCTCCGAGTAGTGGAACGGGCACGGGCCCGCGGTACTCGGGTGAGGCTGGAACTCGTGGCTGAGCCCTGCATGGTGCACGGGGATCCAGAAGCTCTGGAACGGGCGATAGGCAACCTCGTGGACAACGCCATGAAGTTCAGCCCACCGGGCGAAGCGGTACGTGTACAGGTCACCCTCGCCGGATTGGTCGGCGTCACTGACGCAGGCCCCGGCATCCCCGAAACGGACCTGCCCTTTGTATTCGACCGCTTCTACCGCTCGCCTGCCGCGCGCTCCCTGCCCGGCTCGGGCCTCGGCTTGGCCATCGTCCGCCAGATCGCCGAGAACCACGGGGGCACGGTCTCGGCACTGCCCCAAGCGCGCGGCGTCCGGCTGCAACTGTCGCTGCCCACACTCGGCGGAGACCGTACGCAGAAGACACAGGCCATCGCGAAAACAACTACCTGACCCAGCGGCTTGGGCCCCGCCCGGCCGCAGCACGTACCCTCGCCCCGCTCGTGCCGGACGCTGGATGATGGATAGGTCTCGGCCCACCTCATCGGCACCCGGATGCTCGGCCGTACCCGGTCCCACCCGTTCGCCGGAGCGGAACACAGCATCCTCATTTCCGGGCGGCACGGGGAACACCACCAGCGTCAGCGTGCCGATAACCTCACCCTGCAGCCGCACCACCAGAACCGTGTTCGCGTTGCAGGCCACCACCCCCTTCGATCTGTTCGAACCCGAGGAGTCGGGTGTTGAGTTCCTCCAGGACTGCGCTTGCGGGACCGGGGTGAGGTAGTTGCGGCGGAAGTAGCCGACCTGTCCCTCCACTCCGCCCTTCTCGCGGGCGCCGGGCGGTCCCTTTGCCGTCCTGGACAAACGAACTCACCGGCATCGCAGAGCCATCGGCGTAACCGGGGCACCCACCCCGATTCTCTTCCCTTCGAAGTGATCAGCGCAGCCAATCCGCGGCCCACGGCAGGATTGTCGTAGCCGGAGAGCACCGTGGGGACGAGGCCCGAGTGGTGCAGCGACGTCTCAAGTGTGCGATCAGGATGGCGCGTGGTGCGCCGACGGCGAGTCGGTCAGCCAGCGCTGGTCGGCGGAGCGGTCTCGGACCTTTACGACGATATCGGCGCCCGGATCGGGCGTGGTGGGGGTGAGGGCGACCTGTTCCTGCCAGCGGGGGAGTAACTCGCCCCGCACGGTGAGCCCGTAGCGCACGTCGTTGCCCCGCCGTGTCTGCTGGTCCGCGCAGGTGCCGAGGACAGCCACACCGACGTCCGCGTGCGAGTCCAGACACAGACCGGGGTCGGCTCCGCTGCGCAGCAGCCCGTCGGCCTCGTACGACCATTCCTGGGTGAGCGACGAGGAGCAGGAGATGAGTTGGGCGGGCGCCCCGGCCTTCGGCTCGCCCCGGATGTCCAGGCACAGGCCGGCGGCGGCGTTGCGCAGCCGCGTCCGCTGCGGCCCGATGGCGCCAACCGGCGGGGCCTGGGATCTGGCCCTGGGTGACATGCCGTGGGCGGCGCTCGCGGTGGTCGAAGAGACAGGGTCGGCCCCGCCGCCGTGCTCGAAGCTGATCGCCAGCACGGTCGCCAGGACCACGGCCGAGGCGATGCCGACGCCGGCGAGCAGCCCCCAGGAGGCACCCGCTCGCCCTGGGCCCGGGGGGCCGGGCGCGAAGATCCTGGTCCGCAGACGGATCCCACCCTTAATGCCTGCGTCGCCGTGGCGTCCCCCACGTCGGTGTCCGCCGCTGTGCTGAGCGGAACCGCACGTGCGCGTCCCGTGGGCTGCCCGGCCCGGGCGCGAGTCGAAGTAGTGGCGGGCGCCCCGGCCGAGCACTGTCTCTGCGAGCAGTGCCCCCAACCCGCCCTCGAAATGTCTCAGTTGCTCGGCGGCGTAACGACAGTATGCGCACTCCGCCAGATGTTGCCGAACGTCCGGCAGCAGTGCACCGCCACGTCGAATCGGAACGTCGAGGAGGCGGTTGTAGAAGCGACATTCCTTGGTCGGCGCGAGTTCGCGATGGCCCCTGACACAGTTCTCGCGGAATTGTTCACGCACGTGCTCGAGAGCGACCGACGCGAAGCGGACGTCCATCCCGAGCAAGCCGGCCGCAACGGTAACGGGCTCGGCCTCGACCTCAACGTGCCACAGCAGGTACTGGGCAGGTGCGGAAAGTGACTTGAATGACCGCTCGGCGATCCGGGGACTTTCTTGCGTCGGGGAGTGAGCCGCGCGCTTCCCGCGCGCGCCGGCGGGTTTCCGCGGCTTCGGCAGAGTGTCTGATAATCGCTCCTCCGTGGACCAGCAGCGTATTGTGTCGCGCACGGTCACGAGCAGTCTTGGGCGCAGAGCGATCCCCGGCTCGCCCAGCGTCAGATGGTCGAAGACCTGGTGGAACGCGGCCGCGGTGACCATCGCCGCGACGCTCCCAGTGCTGGCGAGGCAAATGGCCGCGTAGTCGTGCACGGGCTTCCAGTGGCGCGCCGTCAACAGTGCGACGGAATGGGCGGCCTTACTGTCCGGGCCGTCTCTAAGCCGCTCGCTGAGCGACTCGTCGGATTCTTCGGGAACCCCGCTGGAGGTCGGTGGGTAAGGAGGCCGAGGGGGGTGGGGGGTGGGCACGGAGTCAATTCCTTTGGTGCGTACCTTTTCGGCACCGGTGCGGGGAGTGTGAATTCACCCGTCGGCGAATCGGGCCCTGTGGGTCAACGGGTCAAGGAAACCGGGCCGTTACCCCCTGCGTGGATGGCTCACCTTTGCACAACCCCGTGAGAACCAACAAGGCACTTGAGCAACATATGCAACATTGAAAGTAGGGTCGTTTCCTACATGGTGGGGCGGACGTTGAGCCGCTATGGGGCGGGGAACGTGGAGCTGGATCGTGCCGGACTGTGGGAGTTCGCCAGGCCGCTGATCGCGGAGCAGCGAGCGCGGCCACAGGGCGGTGGAACGGCGAACGCGCCTGATGAGACGACCGTCGCCGCCATGGTGGCCGGTCTTGTCATTCCCGGCCGCCGGGCGTGGGAGTCGTGTCGTTGAGGCCAGAGGGGGGCCTAAGGCCCCCGAACTCACCGCGCGGGTCGCACGAGCAGCGGCAGGTCCCGGGGCCCGCCGTTGGCGATGCGGAGGCGGGACGAGCTCGGCGCGATCTTCGCGGACGCGGAGTTCGCCGAGGTGTTCGGCCGTCGGGGACGGCGCCCGCCCCACCCTGCGCACGGGACCCGACGCGTGGATGGCCGCCGGGACGCCTCGCGATGATGACCGTGCTGCAGATGGCGGAGAACCTGACCGACCGCGTCGCCGTTCAACGAGTCCGGTTCGACTTGTCGTGGAAGTACTGCCTGGAGCTGGAAGGCGTCGGCTTCGACGCGTCCGTGTTGTCGGAGTACCGCACCCGAGCGGTCGATCACGGCCTGGAAGTGCGAGTGCTGGGTCTGCTGCTGGCGGCGTTGAAGGAGAAGGATGCCGACGACGCCCTCGCGTCCCCGGAACAGGTACTCAGGCATGGTCCCTGTGGTGAGCATGCCCTGTTTGGACTTCATGAGCCGCACGCGGCAAGCGCGCTCTTCGAGCGCCCCGCGTACCAGTGGACGTAGATCTCGGTGATGTCGACCACGACGAACGTTCTCCTTGCCATCCGGACTGCCCATCGGCCTTCGGGACCCACAGGTCGAGGACCATCCACAGCTCCGAGATGACCAGGTCCATCGACCCCGAGCGCCGCTGTACCCATGAACAATTAGGAGAATTCGGCAGGGGCAATTGTATGTCGCGCAAACCGCACCAAGTGGGCAGAGTTGATCGTCGACAAGGAAGGTCTTCAGTAACTGGATGCCCCGGGCTTCGCGGAAGTGGCCGAGTTCGGCGCGATGCAGCCCTTGTCCGGCAGGATGAGCGGGCCCGGCGGGGCGGCGGCCAGGTACGGCTCGTTGTCGATCAGGGCGGCCAGGACCTGTCGCTCGTCGATCTTGGGGTCGGCCAGGGTCCAGGTGACGGGCAGCCCGGCCGGGGTGCACACCAGGTGCAGTTTCAGGCCCCAGTAGTAGCGGGAGTGGGAGCGGTAGCAGCCGTAGTTTGCCCAGCCGGCCAGGTCGGAGCGTTGACGGTGTCGCGCGAGCGGGCACATTCGGCGGGGGTGGAATCCACGAGCCACACATCGTCCAGCCACAGGTCACAGTCGGTTGCCAGGGACCGGATGGCCCGTTTGGCCAGTCCCAGTGCGGCCCGCAGGCGCTTGTTGTATGCGGGGCGCTGAGGCAGGTACGGGAACAGGCCGTGCAGGTGGGCGTGGGCGAGGCGCAGCCAGCGGGCTTCGCAGTGGAAGCCCAGCATCGCCTGGGCCACGGTCACGGTGACCAGTTCCACGTCGGTCAGCCGGGGCGGCCGCCCACGCCACCGCTGCCCTCGACCGTGATCTCGCGGTCGTAGACGAGGACGTTGTCGGTCTCGCCGGCCCGGGTTCGGTCGAGGGGGAGACCGTACGGATCTGATACGGACAAGGACGAGGGGCCGGGGGGCGTACCCCCCCCCCCCACCCCTGGGGGGGGGGGGGCCGCAAGCGTGGGTGGCGGCGCGCCACCTCGCCGACTGCTTCCGGCTCGGCGTCCTCGGCGGGTGCGACGAGCAGGTAGGTGTCGGGCTCGTCGGTGCTCAGGCCGTGGCCACGGCCCAGGTCAGCACGGCGTCGGGAATCGGGATGCCGTGCTGGCCACGGCCCAGGTCAGCACGGCGTCGGGAATCGGGATGCCGTACGGGTCGGGCTCGATGGCCTGGGCGTACGGGGATTCGCCGCGGATGACGAACCAAACGGCGCCGGGCGTCGGGGACATGGGGCCTGCAAGAGGCCGAGGGCCGCGTCCACCCATGGCTTCTGGTTCCCCCAAGCCGCGGTCCCGCGACAGGGCCTTCGCGCTGCCGCAGGGGCATACGGCCCGGGGAGGGCGGTGGACAGACGGGGCTGCTGACCGGCACACCGCGGTCGGGCGCACCGGTCCGGTAGCCCGCAGGCGCGGCGCCGAGGACCGTCGTGCGCGCTCTTGCTACGGCTGCCTCACCGTGGCCACTGGTCCCTGTGGGACAAGGACGGCCACGCCTCCACCTTCCGCGTGGACGGCTGCGCGACCGTCCGTGACCACACCGGCATCGGGTGCGACAGCCGCACGGACGTGTTCCAGGGCCGTCGCAAGTACGTGTGGAACAACGACCAGGACGCGGCGACGCTGCACAACGACCGGGGCCGGTTCGTCGGCGACGCCTCCTGGGACCGCCACCACCGCGACGGCGGCAACCACCACGGCGGCAGGCCTGCGTTGCTGACACGAGTGCGGGAGCCGTGAGAGCCGGTAGCCCTGGTGGCCCCCCTTCGGCACCGCCCCAGGTGGCGTCCCACCGATGCGAGTGGTGGGACGCACCACGCTCTTCGGTGCCTGCGTCCTGGGGCCGGCGTGGGCCCGCCGCATTACCCCCGGGCGGGGTGAATTTAATGATTCGCCATCGGTCGGGTGAGTGAGATGGTTATTTG
>NZ_JBHYKH010000280.1:6328-11611 GCF_042741275.1 Streptomyces sp. NPDC058964 | reverse complement strand
GGCCCGCGCCCCCCGCCCCCCCCCCCCGCCCCCGCCGCCCCCCCCCCCCGCCGGGCGCCCCCTACCCCGCGGCCGGTGCCTTCGCCCTGCGGCGCGACGCACGACGGGCGGCGCCTCTCGATCCCGACGAGCATCCGGAACCCAAGGACCTACCGGCCCACGGAGCACGAGGGGCCGGTGCGCGGGAGCGTGTCGGCGTGCCCGCGAAAGGGGGACATGGGGGCGCTTTTCCCATGATCGGACTGAGCTGAGCCGATCGGACCAACGCCCGCAACCCCCGACCGCTCAGAACAGTTGACGATCATGCAGCCTCCTCCCCGGAGTCCGCCTTTTCGAAGGGAACGCACATGAAGAAGCTGTGGGCAACCGCGGCTGTCGCCGCCTCCGTCGCCGGTCTCGCGGCCGCGGCCGCCCCCCAGGCGCTGGCCATCGGCAACGACAACGGCACCACGTCCGCCAGCGGCACCGACGCCACCTCGGTGTTCGGCAACTCGGCCACCTCCGGTGACCTGAGCCCGCAGCTGTCGCTGGTCCAGGGTTCGCTGAACAAGCCCTGTGTCGGCCTGCCCGCCAAGCTCAACGTGGGATCGGTGGTCGGCGCCATCCCCGTCACCGTTCAGGACGTCAACGTCCTGTCCTCCCCGCAGAACCAGCAGTGCGTCGAGAACTCGACCCAGGCCAAGGGCGACGAGCCGCTGTCGCACATCGCGGACGACATCTCGGCCCTGTCCGGCAACGGCCAGAACAACGGCTGAGCCTGCGCTCCGCCTCGGCGGGTGACCCGTCCCACCCGTGGCCCCCCCGTCGCGTGTCACGAGCGGTACAGGGCCTCGATCTCCTTCGCGTACGCCGCCGTCACCGCGTGCCGCTTGAGCTTGAGCGACGGCGTCAGCAGCCCGTTGTCCTCGGTGAACTCCCCTTCGACCAGGGCGAAGGCGCGGATGGACTCGGCGCGTGAGACGGCCTCGTTGGCGTAGTCGACGGCCGCTTGCACATCGGCTCGCAGCCGCGGGTCCCGTACGAGTGCGGACATCGGGGTGTCCGGGGACAGCTTCCGTACGGACAGCCAGTGGGCGACCGCCTCGGGGTCGAGGGTGACCAGCGCGGCGACGAAGGGCCGGTTGTCGCCGACGACGAGGCACTGGCCGACCGGCGGGCGGCTGCGCACCCGGTCCTCCAGGACGGCCGGGGAGACGTTCTTGCCGCCGGAGGTGACGAGGATGTCCTTCTTGCGGCCGGTGATGGTGAGGTAGCCGTCGTCGTCGAGGGAGCCCAGGTCGCCGGTGGCGAACCAGCCGTCCCTCAGCACCGCGTCGGTCGCGGCCGGGTCGTTCCAGTACGCCCCGAAGACCAGCCCGCCCTTGATCAGCACCTCTCCGTCGTCGGCGATACGCACGGCCGCCCCGGGCACCGGCCGGCCGACCGTGCCGGGACGGGGTTCGAGCGGGGGCACGATCGTGGCGGCGGCGGTGGTCTCGGTGAGGCCGTAGCCCTCGTAGACGATGATTCCGGCCGCGGAGAAGAACAGGTTGAGATTGCGGTCGAGCGGGGAGCCGCCGCTCATGGCGTACCGCAGGCGGCCGCCCAGCTCCTTGCGGATACGCCGGTAGACCAGCAGGTCGTACAGCGCCCAGGCGGCGTACAGTCGCAGGCCCGGGCCCTTCCCCGTGCCCAGGAACTTGTGCAGATACGCCTCCCCGAAGCGCACGGCGATCCGGTCGGCCCGGTCGAAGGACGCGCCCCGGCCGAGCCGCTCGGCGGTCGCGCGCCCGGTGTCGTGGATCCGCTCGAAGAGGTACGGCACGCCGACCAGGAAGGTGGGGCGGAACTCCCTCAGTGCCGGGCGGAGTTCGTCGGGCTTGACGCTGGGGAAGTGACCGGTCTCGATGCGGGCCATCAGGCAGGCGATCTGCAGGGTGCGCCCCATGATGTGGGCCAGGGGCAGGAAGAGCAGGGTCGAGGCGGTCTGTCCGGTGACCGCCTCGAAGACGGGGTGGAGCAGCTCGACGGTGTTGGCGGCCTCGGCGTACAGGTTGGCGTGGGTGAGGACGCAGCCCTTGGGCTTGCCGGTGGTGCCGGAGGTGTAACAGATGGTGGCCACGGTGTCGGGGGTCAGCGCGGCACGGCGCTTGGTGACCTCCTCGGCGGGGATGTCCCGGCCGAGCGTGGTGAGTTCTGCGACGGCCTCCTCGTCGAGCCGCCAGAGCCGCGGGGGTTCGGAGTGGTGGGCGGTGCCGGCGGCGACGGTGGCGGCGTTCTCGGCCGTCTCGGTGACGACGTGCCGGGCGCCGGAGTCGCGGACGATCCACTCCACCTGCTCGGCGGAGGAGGTCGCGTAGACCGGGACGGTCTGGCCGCCGGCCGCCCAGACGGCGAAGTCCAGCACGGTCCACTCGTAGCGGGTGCGGGACATCACGGCGACCCGCCCGCCCGGCTCGAGGCCCGCCGCGATCAGGCCGCGGGCGGCGTCCGTGACGTCGCGGGCGAAGGCTGCCGCCGTGACCGGGTGCCAGGTGCCGTTCTCGCGACGGCGCAGGACCACGGCGTCGGGGGCCTCGGCCGCGTTGGTGAAGGGCAGGTCGGCGGTGGAGCCGGTCGTCGTGCCCGGCGCGAGTGCCGGGCTGCGGGCCTCGCGTACGACGCCGTGCTCGTCCCTGACGATCTCGATCCTGGCGCGGTCCGCCAGCTCGGTGCGCTGCCGTGCCCGCTTCAAGTCCCTGCGTACGCCCATGACGGCTCCCGATCGCGGCTGTTGCTGTCCTGCTGCCGAACTCGCTTACCGGCAGGTCAACTTACTCACGCGTAAGAGTTGGTCAATGGGCCCGGCAGCACCTGAACCCGCCTTCTACTCCTCGGAGCGGCCCGCCTCCTCGATCGCCCGGGCGAGTTCCTCCACCGCCTTGTCCTCGGTGACGCGGGCCAGTTCGGCGGCGTGCCGGTGCAGCGCGCGGAGGCCCGGGTCGCCCGGCAGCGGGTTCCAGCGGTCGTCCCCCTCGCGCAGGGCGTCGGCGAAGTAGGCGGCGACGGCGGTGACCTGGAAGCGGGGGGACGCGCTCCAGACGGAGTGCTCCAGGGCGCCGGACTCCAGTTCGCCGGACTCCTCGTGCGGGTCGCGGGTGGCGGGGTCGAGCCAGCGGACGGTGGCGGTGGCGAGGTGGCCCGCCGTGCCGGGCCTGGTGTGGACGGCGTAGAGGGCGGTCACGGTGTGGCCGGGGCCGACCTCGCCGCCGTCGACGTGGTCGTTGCGGAAGTCGTCGTCGGAGACCCGGCGGTCGTCGTACCCGACGAGGCGGAAGTCGTCGACCGTGTGCGGGTCGAAGACGACCTGGGCCTTGGCGTCACGGGCGGTGAGCTCGATGTTCTGCGGGAGCTGCTCGCAGAACACCTTGCGGGCGTCCTCGGTGCCGGACACGTACACCGTGTGTCCGTCGCCCTTGTCGGCGAGGCGTTCCATCAGGGCGTCGCCGTAGTCGCTGCCGACGCCGACGCCGAAGAGCGTGATGCCGTATGCGCGCCGGGCCGTCGAGACGCGCTCGAGGATGGAGTCCGGGTTGGTGTCGCCGTCGTTGGCGAGTGCGTCGGAGACGAGGACGACCCGGTTGGTGGCGCCCTTGCGCAGGCCCTCGACGGCGGTGGCGTAGCCGGTCTCGACACCCGCGCCGAGGTCGGTGGAGGACAGCGCCTCCAGGCCGTCGATCGCGTGGTGGACCTCGCCGCGGTGGCCGTCGAGCCGGGTCATCGGCAGCACGGTCTCGGCCTCGGAGCTGAACGTGACGATCGCGACCGAGTCGTCGTCGCGCAGGCGGTCGGTCATCGTGCCGAGGGATTCCTTGGCGAGGTCGAGCCGGCCCGGTTCGTCCATGGAGCCGGAGACGTCGATGACGAACGTGAGGGCGGCGGGCGGGCGTTCGCCGCTCTCCCCGGCGGACCGGGTGGCGAGGCCGACCCGGACCAGGGACCAGTCCGGCTTGTCGGTGCGGGCGCCGTCGACCGTGACGGAGAAGCCGTTGCCGTCGGGGCGCCGGTAGTCCTGGCGGAAGCTGTTGACGAACTCCTCCGGACGGATCGTCGACGGGTCGGGCCGCTGTCCGTCGGCGAGCGTGCGGCGTGCGTAGCCGTAGGAGGCGGTGTCGACGTCCAGGGCGAAGGTGGACAGGTGGTCGGCCGACGGGCTGCTCCACTCCTCGTCCTGCCGTGAGCCCTGGCTCTGGGCCGGACCCGGGGCCGGGAGCCCGCCGTTGTTCGGGCCGCCGTTGTTCGCGCTGCCGCGGGAATCGTGGGCGCCGCCGCCTCCCCCGCAGCCGGTGAGCAGCAGCCCGCCCGCCGCCGCGAGGGCGATCAGCACACTCCGTGTCCGCCGTGTCCGGTACCGCTCCATCTCGTCTGCCCCCTGTGCCGGTTGACGTCGACATCTGCGACTGTGACGGCGCGGAGGGCCCGAACGTGCGACACGGAGCGTTGCGGATACGTCTCGAAGCGGCCACGGCGCGGGCCTGTCGAGACCGGTGGGTGATCTTCCGGTGACCTAGGAGACCACGTCCTTGCGCCCGAAACCCCGGAAGGCCAGCGCGAACAGCACGAGGGCGTACGTTATGGAAATCGCGGTGCCCTGGATCATGCCGGACCACTCGGGGTGCGGCTGTACGGCGTCGGCCCAGGCGAACTGCCAGTGCGCGGGCAGGAAGTCGCGCCAGTGACCGAGTGCGGTGACTGCGTCCAGGACGTTGCCGACGATGGTCAGGCCGACCGCGCCGCCGACCGCGCCGAGCGGGGCGTCCGTCTTCGTCGACAGCCAGAACGCCAGTCCGGCGGTGACCAGTTGGGACACGAAGATGTACGCCACGACCACCAGGAGGCGCTGGGCGGCGGTGCCCGGGTCGAGCGCGCCGCCGGTGGGGATCTGCAGCGGCCCCCAGCCGTAGGCGGCCGTGCCGACGGCGAGCGCCACGAGCGGCAGCAGCACCATCGCGGCCAGGCTGAGCCCGAGCCCCACGACGAGCTTGGACCACAGCAGCCGGGCGCGGGGCACGGGGGCGGCGAGCAGATAGCGCAGGGAGGACCAGCTCGCCTCGGAGGCGACCGTGTCCCCGCAGAACAGGGCGACCGGGATCACGAGCAGGAAGCCCGCGGAGACGAACAGGTTCACCGCGGCGAAGTTGGCGCCGGACGCGGTGGCCGTGTCCATCAGGGTGACCCGGTCGCTGCCGCCCGCCGGGGCCCCACCGAAAGCGTATGCGGAGTGCAGCACCAAACGCCTCACCCGGAGGATACCCCCCCTGTTGC
>NZ_JBHYKH010000280.1:2832-6318 GCF_042741275.1 Streptomyces sp. NPDC058964 | reverse complement strand
CGAGTTTGTTAGATGTATTGTGGGTTGGTATTTTTTTATAAGAGACTGCCGGTGTCATTCGGGGTGCCCGGGTCGCGGCGGCCCCCCGGGACACCACCGATCGCGAAGGCGACGAGCAGCACGAACGGCAGCACCGCGAGGATCCCGCCCATGATCAGTGTGCGGCGCCGCTTGAGCTGGCGGACCAGCTCCACCCGCAGCGGCAGCGTGTGCCCGGCGCGGTAGCCGGAGGCCACCTCGACGGGCTCGGTGAGCGTGCTCACGGGGCACCTCCGATCAGGGTGAGGAAGGCGTCTTCCAGGCGCCGGTGGGGGCCGACCGAGGCGACGGGCACCTCCAGGCGCACCAGCTCCACCACCAGCCGCTCGGCCGTGGCGCCGGGTTCGAGCCGGACCAGCAGCCCGTCCTCGGTCCGTACGGCGGAGGCGATGCCGGGCAGCGCGGCCACCTTCTCCACGACCGGCTCCTCGACGGGTGTGCCGGTGCCGACCAGCAGCGTGTCGCCGGAGCCGACGATCTCGCCGACCGGGCCCGCCTGGACCAATCGGCCGCGGTCCATCACCACCAGGTGGGTGCAGGACTGCTCGACCTCGGCCAGCAGGTGGCTGGAGACGATCACCGTGCGGCCGGCGGCCGCGTAGCGGATCATCACCTCGCGCATCTCGCGGATCTGCGGCGGGTCGAGACCGTTGGTGGGCTCGTCGAGGATGAGGAGGTCCGGCAGGCCGAGCATGGCCTGGGCGATGGCGAGGCGCTGGCGCATGCCCTGGGAGTAGGTGCGCACCGCGCGGGCGAGCGCGTCGCCGAGGCCGGCGATCTCCAGGGCCTCGTCGAGGTGAGCGTCCTCGGGCGGGCGGCCGGTCGCGCGCCAGTACAGCTCCAGGTTCTCGCGGCCGGAGAGGTGCGGCAGGAAGCCCGCGCCCTCCACGAAGGCGCCCACCCGGGACAGCACCGGCGCGCCCGGCCGGACCGCGTGCCCGAAGACGCGGATCTCTCCGCCGTCCGGCCCGATCAGTCCCATCAGCATGCGCAGGGTCGTCGTCTTGCCCGCACCGTTCGGCCCGAGCAGGCCGAGCACCTGGCCCTTCTCCACGCGGAAGGACAGTTCCCGCACCGCGTACCTGTCGGAGGACTTCGCGTACCGCTTGCTCAGATCCCTTATCAGCAGCGGGACTTCGGCCAGCTCCGGGTCGGGCGCGGGGACCGTCGTACGGCGGCGGCCGGTGACCAGCAGGGCCAGTGCGAGGAACGCGCCGGCCGCCGGCAGCCACCACACCCAGGCGGGCAGCGGGGCGGCCGCGGTCGTGACACCGGGCGCGGTGGGCACGCTCAGGTCGCTCTTCAGGGAGACGGTGTAGGTGGCCGGGGCCGCCGGGGAGGCGTAGCCGAGGTCGGTGGAGGCGAGGACCAGGCGGAGCCGGTGGCCCTTCTGCACCTCGTGGTCGACGGCGGGGAGCGTGACCTTCACGTCCTTGCCGGACCTGGCTCCCTCCACCCTGAGGGGGGCGACCAGCTGGGAGGGCAGCACCTGCTGGGTGCCGTCGGCTCCGACGTCGTACACCTTCCCGAAGAGGACGGCGTCGTCGCCGGTCGACCGCACATGGACGGTCACCGTGGGCGATCCGGTGATCCGCAGGTCGGCGGCGACCGGTGCCGAGTCGAACCGGGCGTACTGGCCGGGGAAGTCGAGGGACACCCCGACGCCGAGGGAGGACAGCTGGGCGAGGCCGCCGCCGGCGCCGAGGCCGGGCAGGGAGGAGACGGCGGGCGGGCTGGCCCCGGCCGGGTTGGCGAATCGCTGCTCGCCGCCGCTCAGGGCGACGGTGCGCCGGTCGCTCTCCAGGCCCGGGTACGCGTCCGCGCTCGCGCCGCGCAGCCGGGCGGCGCCGTCGGTGGAGTCGACGCCTCCGGTGCGGGTGATCCGGAAGGCCGGGCCGGTGTCGGTGCCCTTGTCGTCCTTGAGGTAGCGGTCGAACCAGGCCGTCACGCGCTTGTTCACACGGCTCGGCTCCAGGTCGCCGCCGTCGTGTCCGCCCGCGACCCAGTCGACGTCGACCGGGGCTCCGTTGGCGCGGATCGCCTTCTGGGCGGCATCGGACTGGGCGAGCGTGAACAGGGAGTCCGTCTGGCCCTGCACCAGGAGTGCGGGCACCTTGATGCGGTCGGCCACGGCGGACGGCGAGCGCTCCTCCAGCAGCTTGCGCGCGGCCGCGTCCGGCGTGCCGGACTCGGCGACCCGGTCGTACATCCGGCACAGCACGGGCTCGAACCTGTCGCAGCCACCGCCGGTGTTGAAGAAGACCCCGGCCCAGAGCTTCTTGAACACGCCGTCCGGGAACAGGGCGTCCGCGAGGTTCCAGTAGGTGATCTCCGGGGCGATGGCGTCCACCCGGTGGTCGTACCCGGCGGCGAGCAGGGAGACCGCCCCGCCGTACGACCCGCCGGCCACGCCCACCCGCGGATCGCCGCTCGCGTCGAGCCGGACCTCGGGCCGCCGGGCCAGCCAGTCGATGAGCCTGGAGACGTCGGCGACCTCGTGCTTCGGGTCGTTCAGACCGACCTTCCCGGTGGACTTCCCGAAGCCGCGCGCGGACCAGGTCAGCACCGCGTACCCGTCCCGGGCGAGGTCCTCGGCCTCCTGCCGCATGTCGTCCTTGCTGCCGCCGAAGCCGTGGGCCAGCAGGACGGCCGGGCGGCGGCCGGCGGCGGTGGACGCGTAGTACGAGGTGTCGATGCGCGCCCCGTCGCCCATGCTCATCACCCGGTCGCTCCGGCGCACCGGGGGCGCGTCGTCGGAGCCGGCGGCGGCCGTCCACGTCCCGGCACCGGCGAGCAGGACGACGGCGGCCGCGACGGCCGGCATCCGCCGCGGCCTCCGAAGCAGCCCGCCGAGACCGGGCATTCGAAGATCCATGGTTCAACGGTACGGGCCGCCGCCGACAACGGATGCAGCCGCCGGGCTGAACCCCTGCCCATCCTTGGGGAGTACGGGGCTCTCGCCGCGTACACCAGCCGTGGTACGAAGGCTCATGGAGATTCGTCGCGCAGGCTCCGTCGCCGAAGTCGCCTCCGCCGAGCACCTCTTCGACCACGCCGTCCGCACCGAGTGGGCCGAGCGGTTCCTGACGGCCGCCGGACACCATCTGTTCCTGGCCTACGAGGACGGCGAGGACGCCCCCGTCGGCTTCGTCAGCGGTGTCGAGACGATCCACCCCGACAAGGGCACCGAGATGTTCCTGTACGAGCTGGCGGTCGCGGAGCCGTACCGGCGCCGGGGCGTCGGGCGGGCGCTGGTCGGCCGGCTCGCGGCGCTGGGCCGGGAACTGGGCTGCTACGGGATGTGGGTCCTGGCCGACAGCGGGAACGACGTCGCCCCAGCACCCCAAAGGAAGTGGGGGGGGGGGGGGGAGCGGGAAGGGGGGGTGGGGTACGGGGGTGAGTCGGGGCAAGGACAGGAGGGCGTGACACCCGGGGCGAACCCCCCCC
>NZ_JBHYKH010000280.1:0-2822 GCF_042741275.1 Streptomyces sp. NPDC058964 | reverse complement strand
GGGCGTCCTGCTCGCGGCCGGCGTCGGTCTGTGGTGGTGAACGGGGACGGTGGTGTAGTCCTACACGCATTCGCCCTTGCCGCGGCCCGCCTATCGCAGTGCGGGCGGCGAGGACGACGGTACGTGCTCGGTGCTGACGTGGGACTTCGCGTGACCGTCAGGCCTGCGCGTCCTCCGGGATCGACACCAGCCAGCGGGTCTCGCGGCGCGGGCGGAGGTAGAAGACCCAGTAGAGGGTGGCCGCGGCGGTGATGCCGCCGGTCCACAGCAGGTAGGTGGTCTCCTGCTGGCTGAGGACGTACGCCAGGACGGCGATGAGCAGGACGGGCATCGCGGGCCACAGCGGCATGCGCCAGGCGGGCGTGTGCTTGTGCGCGCCGCGCCGGGCGAGCAGGGCGGCGACCGCGACCAGCAGGTACATGGCGGTCACCGAGACGCCGGTGACGCCGTACAGGGTGTCCAGGTTGACGAAGCAGAGCAGCGCGCCGGGAACGCCCACCGCGAGCGTGGCGACCCAGGGGGAGCCGAAGCGGCCGAGCTTGGAGAAGACGTTGTTGACCGGCTCGGGCCAGGCCTTGTCGCGGGCCGAGGCGAACAGGACGCGGGAGTTCTGGATGACCATGACGATGCCGGCGTTGATGATCGCGAGGGCCACGCACAGGCTCACGAAGGTGCCGACGGCGGAGTTGGACCAGGCGGTGACCATGGAGCTGATGTCGCCGCCGGTGAGCTCCTTGAGGTCGGAGGCGCCCATGGTGATCGCGGCGACCGGGACCAGGATGATCACGGTGGAGATGGCGAGGGTGGCCAGGACCGTGCGGGCGACGTTGCGGCGCGGGTGCTCCAGTTCCTCGGACAGGTAGACGGCGGTCGAGAAGCCCTGGGTGACGAAGAGGGCGATGGCGAGTCCGGAGACGACCAGCATGGCAGTCACCGTGTCCGTGTGCCCGTTCGAGCCCGCGACCTGCATGGAGGTGAGGCTGCCGAGGCCGCGGTGGCCGTGGGTGAAGCCCAGCAGTGCCACGACGCCGGCGGCGATGACCTCCAGGACCAGGAAGATGCCGGTGATCCAGGCGTTGGCGCGCAGGTCGAGCAGGCCGGCCAGGGTGGCGAGGAGCATCACGCCGGCGCCGGTCATCGCGGGGTCGAGGTGGACGATCGGCGCGAGATAGTCGGCGGTGCCCATCGCGATCACCGGTGGGACGATCATCACGACCAGCAGGGACAGCACGAAGACCAGCCAGCCCGCCAGCCGTCCGGCCATCGTCGACACCATGGCGTACTCGCCGCCCGCGCTGGGGATGAGCGTGCCCAGCTCGGAGTAGCAGAACGCCACGGCGATACAGAGGAGGGAGCCGATGGCGATCGTCAGGGCGGTGGCGGTGCCGAGGGAGCCGAACAGGTCGGGGACCACCACGAAGAGCGTGGAGGCGGGCGTTACGCACGACAGGGTCAGCAGGGTTCCGCCGACCACTCCGATGGAACGCTTGAGCTTCTGGGGGCTGTCGGAGACGCCGGTGACGGCGTCCTCCAGGACAGCGTTCTCTACGGGTCGGAGCGTGTCGGTCATGCGGCGGTTCCGATCGACTCGTGCGGTGGTGGTTCGGGCGGGAGCGCTATCGCCTCCGGCGGATCGCGTCGTACGTCTCTTCTTCACTCCCGGCGCTGATGGAACCCCGACGAAAACCGCTGCGTCAATGGGTGTTTACCTACGGAATTCGAAGATCCACAGGCCCTTGGATCACGTATCCAGCAAGTCGGCACAGGAAATTCCATGCTTTGCGTCGATACGAGAATCGCAGGGCGAACGGCAAAAAAAGTAGCAGCGTCCGGTATACGGACGCCGTAAACCAGTCGCACGACTGTCGGTGCGCCCCGCTAGAGTCGGCCGGTCACGAACAACAGACAGCAGTATCGGGGTGGGGAAACATGAGGATGCGACACACCGCGGCCTGGGTGGGGTGCACGGCGGCAACGCTGCTGGTGACCTCCGCGTGCGGGACCGAGGGCGCGAAGACGGCCGCCAAGGCCGTGGACAACGCGGACAAGGTCATGGCCGCGCTGGCCCGGGCGACGGACCGCACGGAGAACCTCGGCTCCGCCGAGGTGAAAATGAGCACCGACCTGGGCACGGGCACGGGCCCGGTGACCATGGAGGGCACGTACTCGTGGGGCGACGGCTTCGCCTTCGACGTCGACATGGACACCAAGGCCGCCCAGATGCAGACGCTGACGAGCTCGCCCAAGGTCCGCATGCTGTTCGTCGGCGGCGCCTACTACTACGACATCGACCCGCAGCCCTCCGGCCCGCTCAAGGGCAAGGAGTGGATGAAGATCGACGGCTCGGCCCTGTTCGGCGACAAGGGCGGCCAGGCGATGGCCGGTGGCACCGGCGGCGGCAGCCCGGTGGCCTCCATGAAGGCCCTGAAGTACGCCAACGACGTCGACGACCTCGGCACGCAGACCGTCGACGGGCAGAGCACGACCCACTACCGGGCCGTCATCAAGGCGAACCAGATGGGCAAGCTCAAGGACGTCTACGGCAACCAGGACAACATGTTCAACCAGCTCACCGGCGCCAACGGCTCGATGACCATGGACATCTGGGTGAACGGCAAGAACCTGCCGGTCCGCATGAAGCAGGTGTTCGGCTCCGCCACCGTCACCACGGACTTCGAGAAGTTCGGCAAGACGGCCACGGTCAAGGCCCCGCCGGCCGCGGAGACCGGTGACCTCACCGAGTTGGTGAAGTCCCGGCAGCGGCAGCAGGGCTGAGCCCGGACACGGTGGTGCCCCGCCCTCTCCCCCGCGGAGGACGGGGC
>NZ_JBHYKH010000279.1:0-11679 GCF_042741275.1 Streptomyces sp. NPDC058964 | reverse complement strand
ATCTCGCTCGTGCCCTCTAATATCGTGTAGTTCGCCGCGTCGCGGTGCAACCGCTCCACCGGATACTCGCGCGTGTACCCGTTGCCGCCCAGGATCTGGATCGCCTGGGCGGTGACCGTCTTCGCGGTCTCACTGGCGAACAGCTTGGACATCGAGCCCTCGGCCGCGGTGAACGGCTTGCCGTTGACCGCCATCCAGGAGGCACGCCACACGAGGAGCCGGGCCGCGTCGATCTGCGTCCGCATGTCCGCGAGCTGGAAGGCGACGCCCTGGTTGTCGATGATGGGCCGGCCGAACTGCTCACGGGTCATGGCGTAGTCGAGGGCCACCTCGTAGGCGGCGCGGGCCGTGCCGACGGCCATCGCGCCGACCGCCGGCCGCGAGGCCTCGAACGTGGCCATCGCCGCGTTCTTCACCCGCTCGCCGCCCGACTTCGCCCGCTCGCGGGCCCGCGCCAGCCGCTCGTCCAGCTTCTCCTTGCCGCCGAGCAGGCAGGAGCCGGGGACACGGACGTCCTCCAGGACGACCTCGGCGGTGTGCGAGGCGCGGATGCCGTGCTTCTTGAACTTCTGGCCCTGGGAGAGGCCGGGCGTGCCCGGCGGCACGATGAAGGAGGCGTGGCCCTTGGAGCCGAGCCCGGGGTCCACCACGGCGACGACCACGTGGACGTTGGCGATGCCGCCGTTGGTCGCCCAGGTCTTCGTGCCGTTGATCACCCATTCGTCCTTGGCCTCGTCGTACACCGCGCGCGTGCGCATGGAGCCCACGTCGGAACCGGCGTCGGGCTCGGAGGAGCAGAAGGCCGCGACCTTGACGTCGTTGGCGTCGCCGTACATCTGGGGAATCCAGGTGCCGATCTGCTCCTCGGTGCCGTTGGCGAGGACGCCCACGGCGGCGAGACCGGTGCCGACGATGGACAGGGCGATGCCCGCGTCACCCCAGAACAGCTCCTCCATGGCCATCGGGATGCCGAGGCCGGTGGGGTCGAAGTACTGCTGGGCATAGAAGTCGAGGGAGTAGATGCCGACCTTGGCGGCCTCCTGGATGACCGGCCAGGGAGTCTCCTCACGCTCGTCCCATTCGGCGGCCGCGGGGCGGATGACGTCGGCGGCGAAACCGTGCAGCCAGTCCCGGACCTCCTTCTGTTCGTCGTTGAGCTCCATGGTGAACTCGGCCATGTCCCCTCCAGCGGCGGCAGTGCGTGTTACTAGCGGTAACCAAAGTCTGTTACCCGCGAGTAGGAAAAGTCAACTCCTGAGGCCCTCTCGGCATCCCGTTCGATGTCAGGGGCACCGACAGTGTTAGTTTGCGCAGGCGTCACCGAAACAGCACGGGTGGGGAGAGCTCATGGACACCACACAGCGGACCGATCAGCAGAGGTCCGCCGACCGCCGACGGCGCGAGCTCCTGGAGGCCGCCGACCGGGTGGTGCTGCGCGACGGCCCGCACGCCTCGATGAACGCCATCGCCGCGGAGGCGGGCATCACCAAGCCGATCCTCTACCGCCACTTCGGCGACAAGGGCGGACTGTACGCCGCCCTCGCCAAGCGGCACACCGACGCGCTGCTGGACTCGCTCCGGGCGGCGCTCGACGCCCCCGCGGACCGCCGCGAGCGGGTCGAGGCCACGCTGGACACCTATCTCGCGGCGATCGAGGCACGGCCCCAGGTCTACCGCTTCCTGATGCACCCCGCGGAGGGCGGCCAGGGCGGCGACCAGGGCTTCGACGTGGGCAAGCACTCCGCACCGCTGCTCCGCAGGATGGGCGAGGAGCTGGCCCAGGTCATCGAGGACCGGCTGGACCTGGGGCCGGGGAGCCAGCAGCTGGCCCGGGTCTGGGGGCACGGGATCGTCGGCATGATGCACGCGGCCGGCGACTGGTGGCTCGGGGAACGGCCCTGCTCCCGCACGGAATTGGTGCGGAGTCTGGCCGACCTGCTCTGGGGACGCCTGGCCGCCGCCGGGGACAAGGTGGGCGGTCCGGGCTTCTGACCCCCGCTCCCCCGCCCCTGCGGCGGGGGAGCTCACCGGTGCCAGGAGGCGCGCCTGACCCGGCGCATCAGCCTGCGGTGGCGCAGGCCCGTCACACGGTCCGCGTACACCCGGCCCTCCAGGTGGTCGTACTCGTGCTGCAGGCACCTGGCGAAGAATCCCGTGCCGTGCACGGTGACGGGCTCCCCGGTCATCGTGAATCCCTCGACGACCGCGTGGTCGTAGCGCTCCGTTCCGGCCTCCAGGCCCGGCAGGGACAGACAGCCCTCGGGCCCGCGGATCACCACTCCGTCGGCCTCCACCAGGCGCGGGTTCACCACATGTCCGAGATGCCGCACTTCGTCGTCGTCGGGGCAGTCGTACACGAACACCCGCAGGGCCTCGCCGATCTGGTTCGCGGCCAGGCCCACCCCCTGGGCCGCGTACATCGACGCGAACAAGTCCTCCACCAGCCGTGCCAGTTCGGGGCCGAAGTCGGTGACCTCCGCGCAGGGCGTGTGCAGCACCGGGTCGCCGAGCAGGGTGAGAGGCCGGACGCGCCCGCGGGCGCCCGGAATGGATCCGTGTCGCATGGCGGCAAGGGTACGGTTCCCTGGGCCCACCACCGCCGCGCTGGTCGGACCGGGATTCGGGTGTGCGAATGGATCTCGATAGGCTGATGCTCACACCACGTTGCCGAATGGCTCAGGCGCGGCGCGTACGCAAGGAGGATCGAGAACTGATGGCAGGCAACTCGGACCCGCTCACGCCGCGGGCCAAGCTCGCCGTGACCGCGGGCAAGGCGGTCGCTGCGGCGTCCCGCGCCGCGGGGCGCGGCAGCGGATCGGTGATCGGCGGCAAGGTGGCGCTGAGGCTCGACCCCGACCTCCTGGGGCGGCTCGCCCAGAACCTGGACTGCGTGCTCGTCTCGGCGACGAACGGCAAGACCACCACCACCCGGCTGATCGCCGAGGCGCTGCGCGCCGCGGGCCCGGTCGTCTCCAACGCGCTCGGCGCGAACATGCCGGCCGGCATCACCTCGGCGCTGGCCGGTGGGTCGGAGGCCAAGTTCGGCGTGATCGAGGTCGACGAGAAGTACCTCGCCGGCGTGGCCCGGGACACCGCCCCGAAGTGCATCGCGCTGCTCAACCTCTCCCGCGACCAGCTCGACCGCGCCGCCGAGACCCGCATGCTCGCGGAGAACTGGCGCGAGGGACTGGCCGGCTCGAAGGCCGTGATCGTCGCCAACTGCGACGACCCGCTGGTCGTGTGGGCCGCCTCGTCCTCCCCCAATGTGATCTGGGTCGCAGCCGGTCAGATGTGGAAGGACGACGCCTGGTCCTGCCCGTCCTGCGGCGGTGTGATGCAGCGCCCCGGAGACGACTGGTTCTGCGGCGAGTGCGGCTTCCGCCGTCCGACGCCGAGCTGGGCGCTCTCCGGTGACCACGTCCTCGACCCGCACGGCTCGGCCTGGCCGATCCACCTCCAGCTGCCGGGCCGCGCCAACAAGGCCAACGCCGCCAGCTCCGCGGCCGTCGCGGCCGTCTTCGGCGTCCCGCCGCAGGTCGCCCTGGAGCGCATGTACCAGGTGCAGGCCGTCGCCGGGCGCTACGACGTCGTCCAGTACCAGAACCGCGATCTGCGCCTGCTGCTGGCGAAGAACCCCGCGGGCTGGCTGGAAACGTTTTCCCTGATCGACCCGCCGCCGACCCCGGTGATCCTGTCGGTGAACGCGCGCGGCGCCGACGGTACCGACACCTCCTGGCTGTGGGACGTCGACTACACGCGCCTGACCGGCCACCCGATCTTCGTGATCGGCGACCGGAAGCTGGATCTCGCGGTGCGTCTGGAGGTCGCCAACCAGCACTTCCAGGTCTGCGAGAACCTCGACCAGGCCGTCCAGCAGGCCCCGCCCGGCCGTATCGAGGTCATCGCGAACTACACCGCGTTCCAGGACCTGCGCCGGATCGTCGGCAACTGAACAGGGAGGACGATCACTTCATGAGCGACAACCAACTGCGGCTGGTGTGGATCTACCCGGACCTGCTCAGCACCTACGGCGACCAGGGCAACGCGCTCGTCGTCGAGCGGCGGGCCCGCCAGCGCGGCCTCGACGTGGCCCGGCTGGACGTGCGCAGCGACCAGCCGATCCCGACCTCGGGCGACATCTACCTGATCGGCGGCGGCGAGGACCGGCCGCAGCGGCTCGCCGCCGAGCGGCTGCGTCGCGACGGGCACCTGTACCAGGCGGTACAGAACGGCGCGATCGTGTTCGCGGTGTGCGCCGGGTACCAGATCCTCGGCCACGAGTTCGTCAACGACCTCGGACAGCGGGAGCCCGGCCTCGGTCTGCTGGACGTCACCACGGTGCGCGGAACGGGCGAGCGGTGCGTCGGCGACGTCCTCGCGGACATCGACCCGCGCCTGGGCCTGCCCCAGCTGACCGGCTTCGAGAACCACCAGGGCGTCACCCACCTCGGCCCCACCGCCCGCCCGTTCGCCCAGGTCCGCCTGGGCAAGGGCAACGGCACCGGGGACGGCACGGAGGGGGCGTACAACGACACCGTGTTCGGCACCTACATGCACGGGCCGGTACTCGCCCGCAACCCGCAGATCGCCGACCTGCTGCTGAAGCTGGCGCTGGACGTCAACGCGCTGCCACCGATCGACGACCGCTGGTACGAGGCGCTCCGCAACGAGCGCATCGCGGCCGCTCAGCAGCCTGCCTAGGTACGGCTGCGCGGCAGACCGCGTGGGTAGGGCTGCGCGGCAGACTGCGCAGCGGGGTCGCGCGGCCACCCGCGCGACCATCGCGTTCCAGAGGTACTGAAGGCACCTTTTAGCGCGTTCCGGCATGGTCGTCGAAGGGCCCGCCTGACAGGCCGTCCGCTCACATGTGCGGGCGCGTCCAGCCGGCGGACGCCCGCTACGGAGCGACCCCCAGACGCCGGTAGGGTGACCGGGATCCAGCCGGACAGCGTGGTCCGGTCCTCGGCCCACGTTGAGAAGGTATTTCGGGCTATGCGCATTGGTGTCCTCACGTCCGGCGGCGACTGCCCCGGCCTGAATGCCGTCATCCGGTCCGTCGTGCACCGTGCCGTCGCCGACCACGGCGACGAGGTCATCGGTTTCCGGGACGGCTGGAAAGGCCTTCTGGAGTGCGACTACCTCAAGCTGGACCTGGACGCCGTGGGCGGCATCCTGGCCCGCGGCGGCACCATCCTCGGTTCGTCCCGGGTCCGTCCCGAGCATCTGCGCGACGGCGTGGCACGGGCCAAGGGCCACCTCCAGGACCTCGGCCTGGACGCGGTCATCCCGATCGGTGGCGAGGGCACGCTGAAGGCGGCCCGCCTCCTGTCGGACAACGGCCTGCCGATCGTAGGTGTGCCGAAGACGATCGACAACGACATCGCCGTCACGGACGTCACCTTCGGCTTCGACACGGCCGTGGGTGTCGCCACCGAGGCCCTGGACCGGCTGAAGACCACCGCCGAGTCCCACCAGCGCGTGCTGATCGTGGAGGTCATGGGCCGCCACACCGGCTGGATCGCGCTGCACTCCGGGATGGCCGCCGGCGCCCACGCCATCGTCGTGCCGGAGCGCCCCTTCGACGTCGAGGAGCTGGCCAAGCGGGTCGGCGAGCGCTTCGAGGCGGGCAAGCGGTTCGCCATCGTCGTCGCCGCGGAGGGGGCCAAGCCGAAGGCCGGCACCATGGACTTCGACGAGGGCGGCAAGGACGTCTACGGTCACGAGCGCTTCGCCGGGATCGCCCGCCAGCTCTCCCTGGAGCTGGAGCAGCGGCTGGGCAAGGAGGCGCGTCCGGTCATCCTCGGGCACGTGCAGCGGGGCGGGACGCCCACGGCGTACGACCGGGTGCTGGCGACGCGCTTCGGGTGGCACGCGGTGGAGGCCGTGCACCGGGGCGAGTTCGGTCGCATGACCGCGCTGCGGGGCACCGACATCGTGATGGTGCCGCTGGCGGAGGCGGTGACCGAGCTGAAGACGGTGCCGAAGGACCGGATGGACGAGACCGAGTCGGTCTTCTAGGCAGTCCGGGCCGTCCGGGTCCGTCCCCGGCCACTCCGCTCAGGCCGTACCGTCCACCCTCGACCAGAAGTGGTCCACGATCCGGTCGAGGAAGTCACGGCCGTTGCCGCTCGAGTCCTCCGCGGCACTGGTGCCGCCCCAGCTCAGCGTGGCCACCATCTGCCCGTGGTACTCCTGGTGCAGCTCCTGGAGGGTGTCCTCCAGGAGCCGCCGGTCCAGCGGCACCATCCGGCCCACCGGCCGCACATAGGCCTGCCAGCGCGTGGTGACCGCGCTGCGCAGCAGCTCGCCCAGCCTCCCCTCGCGGCCGGTGACGGTGACGAAGTCGGGCAGGGACAGTTCGAGCAGGCCCGCGAGCGCGGCCGACTGCCGCTCGGTGCCGCGCCACTCGTCGTTCTCCTCCATCCGCAGATACGCGAGCAGTTCGAGGCCGACGGTCAGCGCCACGTCCTCCGGCGCGAGGCCACGGGCGACGCGGTGCTCCCGCAGGGTCCGCGGCCTGCCGATGAGTTCGCCCGGCGAACACCACAACACCCCGGCGAGAGCGGTCAGTTCCGGGCTGCCGGGGGCGGCGGTCCCGCGTTCCCAGGCGATGACGAGATCAGGGGTGACGTACGGCAGCCCGTACGAGACCCGCATGCCGTGGGCGACGTGCTCGGCGGCCATGCCGAGAGCGGCCCGGAGCCTGCGGGCGGCCGGGGCGTTGAACGGGGGACCGGGCTGGTTCGGCGGAGCTGGGGATCGGCGCACAGCGGACAACGTAGGGGTGCGCGAGGGTGCCGGCTACGGTCTGTTCGACCAGGATCACGGATTGTGGAATCGTACGGTTCCGGCCGGTCGGGACGGACGGCGGTCCGGTACGGGCTCATCCCTCGGCGCCGCCCGGCGCGAAACCGCCGCCCAGCCTGCCGCCCATGGCCCCGGGGTGGCGGTCCGGTGATCCACTCGGCGCCGGTGATCCTGCCGTACATGCCGGTCGCGCGGCCTCCTCCGGGCCCTGGGGCGCACGGGCGTGACCTCCTGCGGACGTACTGCGGGGGTGGCCGGGATGGTCGCCGTGCGACGGCAAGCGAAGTGGTCCAGTCGGGTCAATGCGCCTGCGCAGTATGGGTGTTGGGGCGCACTGGGCCGCCTCGTCCGCTTAGGGTACTGCCGGGGGAAGGGGTTCGCGTGCCGGAACGAGACGTCACCGTGGGGCAGTTGCTGCTCACCGAGTACCAGACGGTCAAGGAAGAGCAGAAGACACGGATCGGGTTCCGGGACAACCTGCTGTACGTCACCCTGACCGTCGTGGCGGCCGTGATCGCGGCAGCGGCGCAGGCCGGCCAGGCGTCCATGCTGCTGGCGCTGCCGCCGGTGTGCGTCGTGCTCGGGTGGACGTATCTCGTCAACGACCAGAAGATCTCCGCGATAGGCGCCTATGTACGCGGCGAGCTGGGACCCCGGCTCGCCGAAGCCGCCCGGGTGGAGGGCGCGGAGATCTTCCGGTGGGAGACGGCGCACCGCGGGGACGCGCGCCGGTTCTCGCGCAAGGTCGTGCAGTGCGTGGTCGATCTGCTGGCCTTCTGCGTGGTGCCGCTGAGTGCGCTGGTCGTGTACTGGGCGGCCGGCACGCCCACTCCGGGGCTCCTGATCGTCTCCCTGACCGAGGCGCTCGCGGTCGTGGGTCTGGGGGTGTGCATCGTGCTGTACGCCGTGCCGTTCGGCTCGGGAAGCGCGGCGGGGTGAGACGCGTCGGTTCCCGGGCCGACGCCCTCACCGTCCCGGAGCCGCCGGTGTCCAGCGATAGACCAGCTCCGGTCTCCCCACCTGGCCGTAGACCGGCTTGCGGGCGGCCCTTCCCGCCTCCACCAGATGCTCCAGATACCGTCGAGCCGTGATCCGGGAGATCCCCACGGCCTCGGCCACCCGGGCCGCGGTGAGTCCTTCCGTCTCCTCCCGCAGTGCGACCGTCACCCGCTCCAGGGTGGGTGCGCTCAGCCCCTTCGGAAGCGCCGCCGGACCGGGCGCCCGCAGTGAGGCCAGTGCCCGGTCCACCTCGTCCTGGCCGCTCGCCTCGCCCGCGGCCGCGTGGAACTCGGCGTACCGGACCAGCCGGTCCCGCAGCGTCGCGAAGGTGAACGGCTTCAGGACGTACTGGACGACTCCGAGCGAGACCCCTTCGCGGACCACGGCGAGATCGCGGGCCGACGTGACCGCGATGACGTCGGCGTGATGGCCGGCCGCCCGCAGGGAGCGCGCGAACTGCAGGCCGTGCACATCCGGCAGATGCAGATCGAGCAGCAGCAGGTCAACCGGTGTGCGGTCCAGCAGCCGTCGCGCCTGCGCCCCGGTGTGCGCCTTGCCGACGGCGACGAATCCCGGCACCCGGCCGACGTACATGACATGCGCGTCCGCCGCCACCGGGTCGTCCTCCACCACCAGGACGCGGATGGCCTGCTCGTTCGTCATACATTGCCTCCAGACACCGGGGACGGCCCGGCCACCGTGCGAAGCGGCAACCGCACCTCGAACTCCGCCCCACCGCCGACGGCCTCCGCCACCGACAACGTCCCCTGCTGACGGTGCACGGCCTGCCGGACCAGCGCCAGTCCGAGCCCGCGCCCGCCCGGTCCCGCCGGCTTGGTGGAGAACCCCCGCTGGAACACCAGTTCGGCATGGGCCGGATCCACACCGCCGCCGGTGTCCGCCACCCGCAGCACCAGCTCCGGACCCTGGGTGTACGCCGTCACCGTCACCCGCGCCCGCACGCTGCCCTGCGCCGCGTCCACCGCGTTGTCGATCAGATTGCCGAGGATGGTCACCAGGTCGCGGGCCGGGAGGCCGGGCGGGAGGACCCCGTCGTCCAGTCGGCTGTCCTCGGAGACCACCAGTTCCACGCCGCGCTCGTTGGCCTGGGCCGTCTTTCCCAGGAGCAGGGCGGCCAGGACCGGTTCGCCCACCGCCGCCACCACCTGGTCCGTCAGCGCCTGGGCCAGTTCCAGCTCGGCCGTGGCGAAGTCGACCGCCTCCTCCGCGCGGCCGAGTTCGATCAGTGAGACCACCGTGTGCAGACGGTTCGCCGCCTCGTGCGCCTGGGAGCGCAGGGCCTGGGTGAAGCCGCGTTCCGAGTCCAGCTCGCCCATCAGGGACTGTAGTTCGGTAACGTCCCGGAGCGTCACGACCGTGCCGCGGCGCTCGCCGCCCGACACCGGCGAGGTGTTCACCGCCAGCACCCGGTCCGCCGTCAGATGCACCTCGTCCACCCTGGGCTCGGAGGCGAGCAGGGCGCCCGTCAGCGGGGCCGGCAGCCCGAGGTCCGCCACCGATGTGCCGATCACGTCCTCCTCGGCGGCGACGCCCAGCAACTCCCGGCCGCCGTCGTTGATCAGCGCCACGCGGTACTGGCCGTCCAGCATCAGCAGCCCCTCGCGCACCGCGTGCAGCGTGGCCTCGTGGTAGTCGTGCAGCTGGCTGAGCTCGGTCGCGTTCATGCCGTGGGTGTGGCGGCGCAGACGGGCGTTGACCACGTACGTGCCGACCGCGCCGAGCAGCAGGGCGCCGCCCGCCACCGCGAGCAGTGCCGTGACCTGGCCCCGGACCCGTTTGCTGATCGCCTCGACCTTGATGCCGGCGCTCACCAGACCGATGACGCGGCCGTTCTCCTCGACGGGCGTGACCGCGCGGACGGAGGGGCCGAGTGTGCCGGTGTACGTCTCGGTGAAGGTGTGGCCGTGCTGGGCCGGGCCGATGCGGCCGAGGAAGTGCCTGCCGATCTGCCTTTCCTCGGGGTGGGTCCAGCGGATGCCGGACGGGTTCATGATCGTCACGAAGTCGACGTCCGCGTCCCGCATCACCTGGAGGGCGTAGGGCTGAAGCTCCGCGGTGGGGTCGGCGGTGTGGATGGCCGAGCGGACCGAGGGGGAGTCCGCGATCGAGCGGGCCACGGCCGTCGCGTGACGGGCCGCCGCGTCCTCGGCCTGCCGCTGGTCGCTGACGTAGGTGAACAGCGCGTACCCGGCCACCACGACCGCTATCAGCACGGCCTGCATGGCGAAGAGCTGGCCGGCCAGGCTGCGGGGTCGGGGGACGGAGGGGAAGCGCATGCCGTCAGTGTGCCTCCGCGGTCGGGCGTGAACCGAACGAGTCGAGCGTGAACTAAATGAACGGAAGGGTGACCGGCCTCACAGGGCGGGAGATAGTCACGGCATTCCCCGAACCCCCGGACGTGAGCCGCACGCCGGTGTGTTGCCGACGAAGACGTCAAGGAGGGCAGCCGTGACCGCCAGCCCCGATACGGCACCTGCCGCGCCCGCTGTGAAGCGGGACCGTACCCACTACCTGTACATCGCCGTCATCGCCGCGGTGGCGCTCGGTATCGCCGTGGGTCTCATCTGGCCCGACCTCGGGGTCGAGCTCAAGCCCCTCGGTACCGGCTTTGTGAACCTGATCAAGATGATGATCTCGCCGATCATCTTCTGCACGATCGTGCTCGGCATCGGATCCGTCCGGAAGGCCGCCAAGGTCGGTGCCGTCGGCGGTATCGCACTCGGCTACTTCCTCGTGATGTCGCTCGTGGCGCTGGGCATCGGTCTCGTCGTCGGCAACGTCCTGCACCCGGGCGACGGACTGCATCTGACCGACGCGCTCAAGGCGACCGGGCACGACCAGGTGTCCGCGGACGCGCTGCCGCCCGTCGAGTTCGTACTGTCGATCATCCCGGTGACCTTCGTCTCCGCGTTCACCGAGGGACAGGTCCTGCAGACCCTGCTCGTGGCGCTGCTCACCGGGTTCGCGCTGCAGGCGATGGGTCCGGTCGGCCGGCCCGTGCTGCGCGGTGTCGAGCACGTCCAGCGGCTCGTCTTCCGCATCCTCGCCATGGTGATGTGGGCCGCCCCGGTCGGCGCCTTCGGTGCCATCGCCGCCGTGGTGGGTTCGGCCGGTCTGGACGCGCTGAAGAGCCTCGCCGTGCTGATGCTCGGCTTCTACGTGACCTGTGTCCTGTTCGTCTTCGTCGTCCTCGGCGCGCTGCTGCGGGTCGTCTCCGGGGTGAACGTCTTCTCGCTGTTCAAGTACCTGGGACGGGAGTTCCTGCTGATCCTGTCGACCTCCTCCTCCGAGTCCGCGCTGCCGCGGCTCATCGCGAAGATGGAACACCTGGGCGTCAGCAAGCCGGTGGTCGGCATCACGGTCCCGACCGGCTACTCCTTCAACCTCGACGGCACCATGATCTACATGACCATGGCGTCCCTGTACATCGCCGACGCGCTCGGTACGCCGATGTCGGTCGGCGAGCAGATCCCGCTGCTGCTCTTCCTGCTGCTGGCCTCCAAGGGTGCGGCGGGCGTCAGCGGCGCGGGACTCGCGACCCTGGCCGGCGGTCTGCAGTCGCACAAGCCCGCCCTGGTCGACGGCGTGGGCCTGATCGTCGGCATCGACCGCTTCATGAGCGAGGCGCGCGCCCTGACGAACTTCGCCGGCAACTCCGTGGCCACCGTCCTGATCGGCACCTGGACCAAGGAGATCGACCGGGACCGCGTGAAGCGGGTCCTCGCCGGTGAGCTGCCCTTCGACGAGACGACCCTGCTGGACGAGAACGAGAACGAGAACGAGAACGAGAACGAGGCCGCGGGCGCGTCCGGGCTGCCGGAGCAGAGCGGCAACGGCGAGAAGGAACTCGCG
>NZ_JBHYKH010000278.1:0-11679 GCF_042741275.1 Streptomyces sp. NPDC058964 | reverse complement strand
GCCCGCGCGCCCCCCCTCCCACCCGCTGAAAGCCACCGCTCCCGAGGCCGGGACCCAACGGGGCGACCCCGACGCCGGCGCGCCGCCCGAGGACTGGGCGCGGCTGCTGCTCGCCGGGGGCCCCCGGTCGGTGGTGGTGACGCTGGGGGCGGAGGGCGCGCTGGTGGCCGACGACCGGGGTGTGGTGCGGATCCCCTCCGCGAAGGTGGCCGCCGTGGACACCACCGGCGCGGGCGACGCGTTCACCGCGGCGCTGGCCTGGCGGCTGGGGGCGGGGGGGTCCCTGGCGGAGGCGGCGCGGTACGCGGCCCGGGTCGGTGCGGCCGCGGTGACGAAGCGGGGCGCGCAGGAGTCGTTCCCGACGGCCGCGGAGGTCGACGCGCTGTGAAGAAGGCGGGAATCCTCAACCGCCACCTCTGTGGCGCGCTGGCCGAGCTGGGCCACGGGGACGGGGTGCTGGTGTGCGACGCAGGCATGCCGGTACCCGACGGCCCGCGGGTCGTGGACCTGGCCTTCCGGGCCGGTGTCCCGTCCTTCGCCGAGGTGCTGGACGGCCTGCTGGACGAGCTGGTGGTGGAGGGCGCGACGGCCGCGACCGAGGTGCGGCGGGCCAATCCGGCGGCCGCCGCACTCCTGGACGACCGCTTCCCTGGCCTGGCCCTGGTCCCGCACGAGCGGCTCAAGGAGCTGTCGCGGGGAGCGCGTCTGGTCGTACGCACCGGGGAGGCACGGCCGTACGCGAACGTGCTGCTGCGGTGCGGAGTGTTCTTCTAGCCCGCGCCGCCGGGCCACGGAAAGCTTCGAGGGGACCCGGTCCGTCGACCAGGTCCCCTCGGCTCTTCCCCTCCGTATCAGAACCCCCGCGATCCCCCCGGATCCCCCTCCAGAAGTCCTGATGCCAAGTACGACACGGCAGGTGGGAGAAGGGTTGTACGGGAATCCGGGATTTTTTCGGCCGACCGGCACCGGGTCCCCTCCCGCATCCGCCAGGCTGTCCGGGGCGCGGCCCACGAACTGCGACAGGGCCGCCTCGACGCCGGTGTCACCGCTCGACCGGGTGCTGCCGTCGGGCAGGCCGATCCGCACTCCGCCCCCGTCGGTGCACTCCGCTCCCGTCGGTGCGCGCCGCGCAGGTGAGCAGCGGTCGCCACAGCCGCGGGTTCTTGGCACCGGCGACCTTGCCCGTCTCCCGGTCGACCAGGGCCGGCCGCCGGTCCCCGGCCAGCCCGCGTTCGGTGACCTCGGCGGCGCGGATCCGTTCACCCGGCATCGACTTGACGGGGTGGCGGCGGAGGACGGCACGGGCCCCCGGCCCTCTCCCACCACCCAGTGGCCGGCGGCCGGTTCCAGCGGCCCCTAGTGCCGGATTCGCCCCGCTCACCCGCTCATTGGATCACGTGTTCCATGAACCGCGCCGCGGTTTCCGCGAGCACCTCCCGGCCGTCCCGGGCCCACAACCCCTCGTTGAACAGCTCGACTTCGATGGGAGCCGTGTAGCCGGCCGCCTCCACGTACCCCTTCCACTCCCGCATGTCGATCGAGCCGTCCCCGATCTGCCCGCGCCCGTTGAGGACGCCCTCGGGCAACGGGGTGGTCCAGTCGGCGAGCTGGAAGCTGTGGATGCGGCCGCCCGCTCCCGCCCGGGCGATCTGCTCGGGGGCCGAGTCGTCCCACCAGACGTGGTACGTGTCCACCGTGACGCCGACCTGGTGCGCGGGGAAGCGTTCCGCCAGGTCCAGGGCCTGGGCGAGGGTGGAGACCACGCAGCGGTCGGAGGCGTACATCGGGTGCAGGGCCTCGATGGCCAGCCGCACACCGTGGGACTGCGCGTACGGGCCCAGCTCCGCCAGGGCGTCGGCGATGCGCTCCCGGGCGCCGCGCAGGTCCCTGGAACCGGCCGGGAGGCCGCCCGAGACCAGCACCAGCGTGTCCGTGCCGAGTGCGGCGGCCTCCTCGACGGCCCGGCGGTTGTCCGCCAGCGCCGCCGCACGTGCCGCGGGGTCGATCGCGGTCAGGAAGCCGCCCCGGCACAGCGTGGTCACGGTGAGGCCCGCGTCGCGGACCAGCCTGGCCGCCGCCCCGAGTCCGTACGCCTGCACGGGCTCCCGCCACAGGCCGACGCTGGCCACGCCCAGCTCGTCGCAGGCTTCGGCCAGTTCGGGCAGGGAAAGCTGCCTGACCGTCATCTGGTTGACGGAGAAGCGCGAGAGGCCCTCGGACGAGTTCACCGGTTCACCCCGTACAGCGACAGCAGGTTCTTCATCCGCTCCTCCGCCAGCTTCGGATCCGGGAACAGGCCCAGGCGGTCGGCGAGTTCGTAGGCGCGGGCGAAGTGCGGCAGGGAGCGGGCGGACTGGAGGCCGCCGACCATCGTGAAGTGCGTCTGGTGGCCCGCGAGCCAGGCCAGGAAGACCACTCCCGTCTTGTAGAAGCGGGTCGGGGCCTGGAAGAGGTGTCGGGACAACTCGACTGTCGGATCGAGGAGTTCACGGAATCCGGCCGTGTCGCCCGTGTCGAGGACCCGGACCGCCTCCGCCGCCAGCGGGCCGAGCGGGTCGAAGATGCCCAGGAGCGCGTGGCTGAAGCCCTTCTCGTCGCCCGCGATCAGCTCGGGGTAGTGGAAGTCGTCGCCGGTGTAGCAGCGCACCCCCGGCGGGAGGCGGCGGCGCAGGTCGATCTCCCGCTGGGCGTCCAGCAGGGAGATCTTCACTCCGTCGACCTTGTCGGGGTGGGCGGCGACGACCTCGAGGAAGGTGCCGGTGGCCGCGTCCAGGTCGGACGAGCCCCAGTAGCCCTTCAGCGCCGGGTCGAACATCGGGCCGAGCCAGTGCAGGATCACCGGTTCGGAGGACTGGCGGAGCAGATGGCCGTAGACGTCGAGGTAGTCCTCGGGGCTCCGGGCGGCTGCCACGAGAGCCCTGGACGCCATCAGAATGGCCCGTGCGCCCGACTCCTCGACCACGGCGAGCTGCTCCTCGTACGCGGCACGGATCCGCTCGAGCGAACCGCCGGTGATCTGGTCGGTGCCGACGCCGCAGGCGATGCGGCCGCCGACCGACCTCGCCTCGGCGGCGGAGCGCCGGACCAGTTCGGCCGCGCCCGCCCAGTCCAGGCCCATTCCGCGCTGGGCGGTGTCCATCGCCTCCGCGACGCCCAGCCCGTGGGACCACAGATGACGGCGGAAGGCGAGGGTGGCGTCCCAGTCGAGGGCGGCGGGCGAGTCCGGGGAGACGTCCGCGTACGGGTCGGCGACGACGTGCGCCGCCGAGAAGACGGTACGGGAGGTGAAGGGGGTGCCCGGGGTGAGGGCGAGGGGTTCGGAGCGGGGCTCGTACGACCGCAGGCCGCCGTCGGCACCCGGCAGTCGGAGGGTCACAGGGAGATCTCCGGAACGTCGAGGCGGCGGCCCTCGGCCGAGGACTTCAGGCCCAGCTCGGCGAGCTGGACGCCACGGGCACCCGCGAGCAGGTCCCAGCGGTAGGGCGTGTCCGCGTACACATGCCGGAGGAACAGCTCCCACTGGGCCTTGAAGCCGTTGTCGAAGTCCTGGTTGTCCGGGATCTCCTGCCACTGGTCGCGGAAGGCCTCGGTGGCGGGGATGTCCGGGTTCCAGACCGGCTTGGGGGTGGCGGAGCGGTGCTGGACGCGGCAGCCCCTCAGTCCCGCCACGGCGGAGCCCTCGGTGCCGTCGACCTGGAACTCGACGAGCTCGTCCCGGTTGACGCGGACCGCCCAGGAGGAGTTGATCTGGGCGACGGCGCCGCCCTCCAGTTCGAAGATGCCGTAGGCGGCGTCGTCGGCGGTGGCGTCGTAGGGCTTGCCGTTCTCGTCCCAGCGCTGCGGGATGTGGGTGGCGGTGAGGGCCTGGACGGACTTCACACGGCCGAACAGCTCGTGCAGCACGTACTCCCAGTGCGGGAACATGTCGACGACGATGCCGCCGCCGTCCTCGGAGCGGTAGTTCCAGGAGGGGCGCTGGGCGGGCTGCCAGTCGCCCTCGAAGACCCAGTATCCGAACTCGCCGCGGATGGACAGGACCCGCCCGAAGAAGCCGCCGTCGATGAGCCGCTTCAGCTTGAGCAGACCCGGCAGGAAGATCTTGTCCTGGACGACGCCGTGCTTGACGCCGGCGGCGTGCGCGAGCCGGGCGAGCTCCAGGGCGCCGTCGAGGCCGGTGGCGGTGGGCTTCTCGGTGTAGACGTGCTTGCCTGCGGCGACGGCCTGCCTGATGGCCCGCTCGCGGGCGGAGGTCACCTGGGCGTCGAAGTAGATGTCGACGGTCGGGTCGGCGAGGACCGAGTCCACGTCCGTCGACCAGTGCTCCAGGCCGTGCCGCTCGGCGATCTCCCGCAGGGCGTGCTCGCGCCGGCCGACCAGGACCGGCTCCGGCCACAGCACGGTGCCGTCACCGAGGTCGAGGCCGCCCTGGTCGCGCAGGGCGAGGAGGGACCGGACGAGGTGCTGGCGGTAACCCATGCGCCCGGTCACGCCGTTCATGGCGATACGCACCGTCTTGCGTGTCACGTCATTCCCTTCGTAGGCGTTGCGCGCCTGGTCGCCGGCCGCTTCTCCTGTTTTCCCCGGTACTGCCGGCAGACCTCGCAGCAAGCGCTTTCTATCAGAGGAGAAGCTAGCCTCTGACCAGTGGTCCGGACAAGGCCGTGTCCACATCGAGTTGTTCGAGGGGGCGAACAAGAGGGGTCCTGGGCCGTAAGGTCTGCTCGAACTGCACGAAACCGTGGCTGTGCGGCCGTGACCTGTGCGCGGCCTGTGTACGACATGTACGCCGTACGGCCTGTGTACGACGACGTACGCCGACCCAAGGACGTACGACGAGAAGCGCGACCGGAGGACGACGAGATGACGGTGACCCTGGCGGACGTGGCGGCCCGCGCTCAGGTCTCGCCCGCGACGGTGTCGCGCGTGCTGAACGGCAACTACCCCGTGGCCGCCTCCACGCGCGAGCGGGTGCTGCGGGCGGTGGACGAGCTGGACTACGTCCTCAACGGCCCGGCGAGCGCACTGGCCGCGGCGACGTCGGACCTGGTGGGCATTCTCGTCAACGACATTGCGGACCCCTTCTTCGGCATCATGGCGAGCGCGATCCAGGGCGAGATCGGCGGCCCCGGCGGCCGCGCGGGCGGGGAGCGGCTCGCCGTGGTCTGCAACACGGGGGGCTCGCCGGAGCGCGAGCTGACGTATCTGACCCTGCTCCAGCGGCAGCGGGCCGCGGCGGTCGTCCTGACGGGCGGGGCCGTGGAGAACGAGCCGCACGCGACGGCGGTGTCGGCGAAGCTCCGGAAGCTGACGGAGGCGGGAACGCGCGTCGTGCTGTGCGGACGCCCGCCGGCCGCCGACACCCCGGCGATCGCCCTGGCCTTCGACAACCGCGGCGGCGCACGCCAGCTGTCCGAGCATCTGATCGGCCTGGGCCACCGCCGGCTCGGCTACATCGCGGGCCCGGAGGAGCGCACGACGACCCGTCACCGGCTGGAGGGCCACCGGGCCGCGCTGGAGGCGGCGGGCATCGAGGACGATCCGCGCCGGACGGTCCACGGCCGGTACGACCGGCGGTCGGGCTACGAGGCGACGCTCGAACTGCTGCGCAGGGACCCGTCCCTGACCGCGGTGGTGGCCGCGAACGACTCCGTCGCGCTGGGCGCGTGCGCGGCCCTGCGGGACTCCGGCCTGCGCATCCCCGAGGACGTCTCGGTTGCGGGCTTCGACGACCTGCCCTTCAGCATCGACGCGGTGCCCTCCCTCACGACGGTACGGCTCCCTCTGGCCGAGGCCGGGGCGCGGGCCGGCCGCATCGCGATGGGCCGCGAGGAACCGCCGCCCGGGGGGATCGCGACGGTACGCGGGGAACTGATGGTGCGTGGGTCCTCCGGGGTACCTCGGGGCTGACGGCACCTGTGCCCGTGTCCTCCCCGGGATGACGCGGACGTCAACCGCGCCGGCTGTCCTCGCCCGGGGCGCGGCGACCTCGGCCCCGGCACGGTCGGGGAGAGCCTCCGCCCCGGCGAAATCGCATGTCCCGCCCCGGGGTTGGTGTCCCCGAAATGTGGCTTCCTCCGGTGCCCGGCGCGGCGGTCCGCCGGGCACCCTTGACCTCAACCTTCCTTGAGGTACCAGGCTCGGATCATGGACACCGACTCCCTGAACGCGGACGCGCAGATCCGCACCCTTGTTCACCGTCTCTTCCGTGCCCTGGACGAACGCGCTTTCTCCCCGGGCTGGATGCGTGCCCACGTCACCCCCGACGCGCGAATGGAGACCCCCCTCGGGAACAGTGAGGGCGACGAGGCCGTGCGGCAGACCGAGAGGGCGCTCGGGCGGTACGAGCGGACCCAGCACATCGCCTCGGGGATCCTCACCGACGTCGGCACCGGGACCGCTACCGCGTCCTGGAACGCGTTGATGACCCACGTCCACCGCGAGGACACCCTGCGGGCCCTCGGCCCGGACACCGAGCCCCTGTTCGTCGTCGGTGGACACTACGAGGCCGATCTGTGTCTCACCCCCGGCGGCTGGCGCTTCCGGCGGATCGCCGTCCGTCCCGTGTGGACGAAGGGCCGGCCACCCCTGCTGCCGCCCACCGACGGTTCCCGCGCCCCGCACCGGTCTCCCCAGCCGTGAGCGGCGGCGGGTTCGCGCACGGCGGCCCGCGGCTCTTCGCACTGCCGGTGATCCTGGGCGGCGGAAAGCCGGTCTTCCCCGAGGGCCGCGTCGAGCGGACCCCGGACCGGGCGAGGAGTCCCGGACCTGTCCTCGGCCAGGGCGGGGGCATGGACGGGCCGCGCGCGGTGGCCTAGCCTCGGAGGGACGGTATCTCTGACTGAGTCAACCATCCGGGGAGCCGACCGACCATGACCGTCCAGGACATCCGCGCCTTCAACCGCTTCTACACGAACGTCATCGGCGCCCTCGACTACGGCCGCCACCTCTACGCCCCCTACACCCTCACCGAGTCCCGCGTGCTGTACGAGCTGGCGCACTCCCCTCGTACGGACGCGGCGGACCTCCGTACCGAACTCTCGCTGGACGCCGGCTATCTGAGCCGGATCCTGAACAAGTTCGAGCGGGACGGCCTGGTCGAGCGGTCGGCGTCGGAGAAGGATCCTCGCCGTCGGCGCATCTCGCTCACCCCACGGGGCCGGGAAGCCGCCGAGCTGCTCGACGAGCGGGCCCGGGAAACCGTCGGCACGCTGCTCAAAACGGTCGGTCCCGGCGACCGGCCGCGCCTCGCGGAGGCGATGCGGACCATCCGCACCCTTCTGGGGGACGAGCACGCCCCGGACACCGGCGACGTCGTGCTGCGTGAGCCCGGCCCCGGAGACCTGGGCTGGATCGTGCAGCGCAATGCCGCGCTGTACGCCGCCGAGTACGGGTGGAACGCCGACTACGAGGGGCTGGTCGCGAGGATCGTCGCCGACTTCGCTCAGGACCACGACCCGCATCTGGAGCGGGTGTGGATCGCCGAGCGGGGCGGGCGTCCGGTGGGATGTGTGATGTGCGTACGGGACGAGGCCCCCGCCACGGCCCGGCTGCGTCTGCTGCTGGTCGAACCCGACGCGCGCGGGCTCGGCATCGGCGACCGGCTGGTCGGGGCGGTCATCGACTTCGCCCGTGGGGTCGGCTACCGCGAGCTGGTGCTGTGGACCAACGACGTCCTCGCCTCGGCCCGCCGCATCTACCGGCGCCACGGCTTCACCCTCGTCACCGAGAAGCCCCACCGCTCCTTCGGCAGGGATCTGGTGGGACAGGACTGGCGCCTGGATCTGCACGTACCGGGGAGGGGCGAGTAGTTTCGTAGACATGAAGCTCGCCTTCTCCACCCTCGGTGTCCCCGGTCTGCCCGTAGCTGAGGTCCTGGCGCTAGCGACCGGTCACGGCTATCACGGCGTCGAGCTGCGCGCCCACCCCGAGGAACCGGTTCATGTCAGCCTCGGAGCGGCGGAACGGGAGGATGTGGCCGCCGAGTGCAAGGCGGCGGGGATCGAGATCGTGGGACTGGCCGGGTACACGCGTGTCGCGGCACCGGGTGACGACGGGCTGGTGCTCGCCGAGATCCACGGCCTCCTCGACCTCGCGCACGACCTGGGCGCCCCCTTCGTCCGGGTCTTCCCCGGCGCCGCCCCCGACCAGCCCCGGGAGGAGGCCGACGCCACGGCCGCCCGCAGGCTGGGCACCGCCGCCGAGTACGCCTCCGCGCTGGGCGTCCGCATCCTGCTCGAGACCCATGACTCGCACCGTACCGGCGCCGACGCGATCCGGGTCCTGGGCCGGGTCGGCCACCGCCAGGTCGGCGCGCTGTGGGATGTGATGCACACCTGGCTGGGCGGCGAGCAGCCTTCGGAGACCTACGCCGCGCTCTCCCCGTACCTCGGATACGTGCAGGTCAAGGACATCGCCTCGGCCGACGACACCAGCCCGCTGCCGCTCGGCGCCGGCGTACTGCCGCTCACCGAGTGCGTGGACGTGCTGTGCCGGCACGGCTGGGACGGGTGGCTGTGCTGGGAGTACGAGAAGCGGTGGTACGAGGCGGCGCCGCCGCTCCAGGAGCTGCTGGGCACGGGCCGGGAACATCTCGCGCGGCTGCTCACCGACGCCGCGTGACACTCGCCCCCGAGGCGCGCTCCCCGGGGGGAGCGGGCGCGGGCCTGCCCGTTTATTGACTGGCCTGGTCGCCGGGATCGCGGCTAGCCTCCCCCGGTGATTCAGCCACCCGCCCCGCCGTACTCCGTCGTGCCCTCATGAGCCTGACGCGTTCGCTCATCGACGTCAGACCGCTGCGCACCTCCCCGGTCTTCCGGCGGCTGCTGATCGGCCGGACGGTGTCCGTGCTCGGCAGCTTCATGACCATGGTCACCGTGATGTACCAGGTCTGGGACATGACCCACAGCGCGGCCTGGAGCGGCGCGGTCGGGCTGGCCCAGGCGCTGCCGCTGGTGGGTTTCGGCCTGTTCGCGGGGGCATGGGTGGACCGGGCCGACCGGCGCCGGATCTTCCTGACGGCGACCGTCGGGCAGGCGGCCTGCTCCGCCCTGCTGGCCGTGCAGGGCTTCACCGGGCACGTCCCGGTGGCCGCCGTCCTCGCGCTGGTCGCCGCGCAGTCGTCGTTCGGCGCGCTCGGCGCACCGGCCGCGGGTGTCTTCGTGCCCCGGCTGCTGCCCAAGGACCAGGTGGCCGCGGGACTGGCCCTGAACCAGATCACCGGCCAGTCGATGATGCTGCTCGGCCCGGCGCTGGCCGGTGTCCTGCTGGGCTGGCTGGGCATCGGCACCTGCTACCTGCTGGACACCCTGAGCTTCGCCCTGTCCTTCTACGGCGCCTTCGGCCTGCCCTCGCTGCCACCCGCGGGGGAACCGTCCCGGGCAGGTCTGCACGGCGTGCTGGACGGCCTGCGCTTCCTGGCCGGGCACCGGGTGGTGCGGGGCGCGCTGATCACCGACCTGGCGGCGACCGTCCTGTCGTTCCCGGCCAGCCTCTTCCCCCTGGTCAACGCCGAGCGCTTCGGCGACCACCCGCGCACGCTGGGCCTCTTCCTGTCCGCGATGGCGGTCGGCGGTATCGGTGCGACGGCCCTGTCCGGCTCGGTCACCCGGCTCGCACGGCCCGGCCGGGTGATGCTGTGCGGGGCGGCGGCCTGGGGCGCGGCTCTCGTCCTCTTCGGCATGTCCACGGACCCGTGGACATGCCTCGGCCTCCTGGTGGTGGCCGGAGCGGCCGACGCCCTGTCCGTCGTCTCGCGCTCCACGATCGTGCAGACCCGCACTCCCGACGCCCTCCTGGGCCGGGTCACGGCGGCGGAGACGATCGTCGGGCAGGCGGGGCCGAGCCTCGGCAACGTACGCGGCGGCCTGGTCGCCGGCTGGACCTCAAGTGCCACGGCCCTGATCAGCGGCGGCCTGCTGTGCCTCCTGGCCGTGGCGGCAGTCGGCGCCACGACACCGGAACTGCGCGACCGGGCTACCCCGCAGCCGGACGTGCCGTGAGCGGTACGGAAGCGCCCAGACACCACTCCAGCACAGCGGGCCAGGAACCGTAGCCCGCGACAAGGTCCAGATGACCGGCGCCCGGGAGGATGTCGGTGGGCACGCCGAGAGGGTCGCCGAAGACGGTTCGCGCGCCCTCGGGGCAGTACGGGTCGTCGTCGCCTGCGACGAGCCGGGTGGGCCCGGGGAGGGTGAAGTCCAGGGCGGGCGGGGCGAACTCCGCGATCTCCGGATGCCGTGCGAGCACCGAGGCGGACGGCGGCGCGACGAGCAGCACCCGGTCCACCTCCCGCTGCTCGGCCATCCCGCGGGCGGCCGCGTGCAGCCAGAGCACTGCGGAGGCGCTGTGGGCGAGCACGACCCGTTCGCCGGCCGGGTCGAGCCCGCGGAGGTGACGGGCGAGTTCGCCCAGCCAGACGTCGAGGCCGGGGTCGTCGGGGTCGGGCAGCTGGGGATAGGTGACCCGGTGTCCCAGCTCGGTGAGCCGGTCGGCCAGCCAGTGCTGCCAGTGGTCCTCGGGGCGGTGGTTCTGCCAGCCGTGCAGGACGAGGAAGGAACGCGTGGTCATGGAACGCATGATTTCCGACCCCGGAATCCAGGTCCAGTTAATCTTCTGCGGTGGAACAGACAAGCCACGCCTTCACAATCGACCTCCGCCGCCTCACCGTGCTGCGCGAACTCCGGCGCAGGGGAAGCCTGGCGCGGACGGCCGAGGCCCTGCACCTGACCCCCTCGGCGGTCTCCCAGCAGATCGCGTCGCTCGCCCGCGAAGTGGGCGCCCCGCTGACGGAACGGGACGGCCGGGGCGTACGGCTGACGGGTCAGGCCCGGGTGCTGCTGGCGCACGCCGACGTCATCGCCGCCCAACTGGAACGGGCGCGGGCGGACTTGACCGCGTACGGGGAAGGCGGCCGGGCCCGGGCGCGGATCGGCTGCTTCTCCAGCGGCATCCTGGGCCTGCTGCCGGCCGCGCTGCGGGCCCTGCGCGACCGTCTGCCGCACGTTCGCCTCGACGTCGTGGAGGCCGAACCGCCGGATCTGTTCACCGCGCTCGACGGCGGTCAGGTGGATGTGGCGGTGGCCGTCGACTTCGCGGCGGCCCCGCCCCACACGGACCCCCGCTACACCAGGGAGGACCTGCTCACCGACGTCCTGGACGTCGCCCTCCCGCCAGGTCATCCCCTCGTGGACCGCGCCGGGGTGCCGTTGCGCGAACTGGCCCTGGACACCTGGGTCGTCGGCGACGCGCTCAGTTGCTGCGGGGCGGTGACCCGCTCGGTCTGCGCGGCGGCCGGCTTCACGCCCGACGTCCGCCACGACGTGAACGACTGGGCGGCACTGGCGGGCCTGGTCGAGGCGGGGGCGGGGGTGGCCCTAGTCCCCCGCCTGGTGCGGTCGCTGTACGCCGGCCGGAACCTGGTCCTGCGCCCGGCGGAGGGCGATCCGCCGTCGCGGAACGTCTTCGTGGCCGTACGGGCCGGCTCGGAGCGGGATCCGGTGCTGAAGGCGGTGCGGGAGGAACTGCGGTCCGCGGCCGACGACTTGGGAGCGGCCCGCCCGGGAGGCGGCGGCCGGGACGCCGTCGTCGGCCGTCCCGGGTCCGCCGGCTGATCCCTCAGCCGGTCAGCCCCGCCCGCAGCCGCGCGAAGGCCTCGTGGAATCCGGGGAACGTCTTCCGTAC
>NZ_JBHYKH010000277.1:5718-11683 GCF_042741275.1 Streptomyces sp. NPDC058964 | reverse complement strand
TCACCTCATGTTGTTCCACCACCTCTTCCGGGCCGGGCCCGCGGCCCCGGCCACCCGGCGGGTCGTCGAGGTGCTCACATGGTCCGAGCTGCCCACCGCCGACCAGCCCCTGGTCTTCGCCGACGTGCCCTTCGACCACCCCCTGTGGATCCTCTGGTCGTCGGGAACGACCGGTGTGCCCAAGGGCATCGTGCAAGGGCACGGCGGCATCGTCCTGGAACTCCTGAAGGCACTGGGGCTCGGCGCCGACCTGCGCCCCGAGGACCGGTACCTCTTCGTCACCTCCACCAGCTGGATGGTGTGGAACTTCCTGGTCGGCGGTCTGCTGCACGGCAGCACGATCGTCCTCTACGACGGCAGCCCCACGCATCCCGACACGGCCGCCGTCTGGCGCGTCGCCGAGCGGACGCGAGCCACCATGGTGGGCGTGGGCGCCGCTTACCTCGCGGCCGTGGAACGGTCCGGCGCGCACCCCGCCGCCGACTTCGATCTCGGTGCCCTGCGGTCCGTACTGCAGACCGGGTCCACGATGGCACCGAGCACCTGGAGATGGGTCTACGACCGGCTCGCCCCCGGCGTCTGGCTGCAGTCGATCTGCGGTGGAACCGACGTCTGCTCGGTTCTGGCGGGCGGGTCGCCGCTCCTGCCGGTGCGCACGGGCCGCATCCAGGCCCCCGCCCTGGGCGTGGCCCTGGCCGCCTGGGACGAGGCGGGCCGGCCGCGCACCGGCGAGCAGGGGGAGCTGGTGGTGACCGCTCCGCTCCCGTCCATGCCCCTGCGCTTCGTCGACGACCCCGGCGACGAGCGTTACCGGGCCAGTTACTTCGACACCTATCCCGGTGTCTGGCGACACGGTGACTGGGTCACCGTCGACGACGACCTCTCGCTCGTCGTCTCCGGCCGCTCCGACTCCACGCTCAACCGCATGGGGGTACGGATGGGCTCCGCCGACATCTACTCCGTGGTCGAGCAGCTGCCGGACGTAGCGGACAGCCTGGTGGTCGGCGTCGAACTGGACGACGGCGGCTACTACATGCCCCTGTTCGTGGTGCCGCGCCACGGTGCCGCCCTGGATGACGGACTGCGGGAACGGATCACCGCGGCGATCAGAGGGCAGCTGTCGCCCCGGCACGTGCCCGATGCCATCGTCCCGGTGCCCGCCGTCCCGCGCACACTGACCGGAAAGAAGCTGGAGGTGCCGGTCAAGCGTCTCCTGCAGGGCGCGCGCGTCTCCGACGTCGGCAGTGAAGGGGCCGTCCAGCACTTCGAGATGCTGTCCTGGTTCGCGGACTTCGCGGCACACCGAAGGGCGCGGGCGCAGGGCGAGGGCGGCGGGGAGCGACGCCGGCCGTCGTGAACCGCGCGATGACGGCCCGGGGACCCGGCGGACGGGGAAGAACACGTCCGCGGTCGACGGGTCGTCACGGCGGCACTCCAGCCCCCACCAGCACCCCCTGAGCCGCCTTGGAAAAACGGCTGCGAGCAACGGCGATCACCGGCGTACGCTGACGCCCGCCGTCTACCGAGGGAGGACACATGGGGATCCGAAGCCTGACCCGTACCGAAGCCCAGCGCCGGGCCGCACTGCTGACGGTCGAGCGGTACGACGTCGACATCGACCTCACCGCCCTGCCCGGCGGACCGGAGGTCCGATGTGTCTCCACGGTCACCTTCACGTGCCACGAGCCGGGTGCGGAGACATTCGTGGACTGCGCGGCACAGGTACGCAGTGCCACGCTGAACGGCGCCGCCCTCATGCCCACCGGTGACGGCCGGATCCCCCTCCCCGCGCTGGCGGAGCACAACGTGCTGCGCGTGGAGAGCGTCCAGGCGGACACGACCACGGGCGAAGGCGTGCACAAGGCGATCGACCCTGCCGACGGCGAGGTCTACGTGTGGATGAGCTTCGAACCGGACGAGGCCCGGTTCGTCTGGGCGTGCTTCGACCAGCCCGACCTCAAGGCCCCGCACGCCTTCACCGTCACGGCTCCGAGCGCATGGACCGTCACCAGCAACTCCGGCGGCGCACGCGTCGAGGAACTGGACTCGGCCCGCCGCTGGACCTTCCCGGACACCCCGCCCCTGTCCGTGTACAACACGGTCGTCAACGCAGGGCCGTTCCACGAGATCCGCCACGAGGCCGACGGTCACGACCTGGGCCTGTACGCCCGCCGGTCGCTCGGCGAGGTCCTCGAGCGCGACGCCGGGGAGATCTTCACCCTCACCCGTCAGGGCCTCGCCTTCTTCGGCGAGGTCTTCTCCATGCCGTTCCCGCAGCGCAGGTACGACCAGGTGTTCATGCCGGAGTTCGGCGGCGCCATGGAGAACTACGGCTGTGTGACCTGGTCGGACATGTTCTTGCGGCGGGCCACGCCGACGCCCGCCGAGCGCGAGCTGCTCGCCAAGGTGCTGCTGCACGAGATGGCTCACATGTGGTTCGGCAACATCGTCACCATGCGCTGGTGGGACGATCTCTGGCTGAACGAGGCGTTCGCGGAGTTCGCCTGCCACTGGGCGGCCGAGCGCGCCACCCGGTACACCGACGCGTGGGCGGGCCACCTGGCGAGCGACAAGCTCAAGGCCTATCTGGCGGACCAGGGCCCCGTCTCGCACCCGATCCACCAGCCCATCCACGACGTCGCCCAGGCCGCGTCGATCTTCGACAGCATCACCTACCCCAAGGGCGCGTCCGTCCTGCAACAGCTGATGACGTACGTCGGCGAGGAGCGCTTCACGGCCGGCATGGCCGCCTACTTCGCCCGCCACGCATGGGGCAACACCACGCTCCAGGACCTCATCGACGCCCTCGCCGAGGCCGGCGGGCGCGACCTGGACGCCTGGCGCACGGCCTGGCTCGAGACGGCGGGCACCGACCGCTTCTCGCTGGAGCGCGAGGGCGGGACCGTCACGCTGGTGGCCGACGGTCCCCCGCGTCCGCAGGTGCTGGCCGTGGGCGCCTACGGCCACAACGGCAAGGACCTCGAGCGCAGGGCGCTGGTACGGGTCGAGGTGACGCGGACCCGCACCGAGGTCACCGGTCTCCCGCCCGCGGCGGACTTCCTGCTGATCAACGACGACGACCTGACCTTCGCCACGGCCCGCCCGGACCCGACGACCCGGGACGCCCTGTTCCGTACGGCGGCGGAACTGCCCACGGCCATCTCGCGGGGCGTGGCCGCGGCCACCGTGTGGGACATGCTGACGACCGGCGAGGCGACGGCGGCGGAAGCCGGACGCTGCATCACCGAGGTCGTTGTTGCCGAGACGTCCGACGCCGTGATCGAGCCGTATCTGACGATGGCCGCGAACATCGCCGAACTGTGGGCGCCGCCGGGCGAGCGGGCCGGGCTGACCGCGGCGGTGGCGGCAGCCTGCCGGCGCCTGGCCGCCGATCCCGGCCGCCGCCAGGTCGCGCTGCGCGGCCTGGCCCGCACCGCGACGAGCGGGCAGGACCTGGCCTGGCTGCGCGAACAGGCAGGCGACGACGTGGACCTGCACTGGCGCGCACTGGTCCGGGAGGCGGAACTGGGCGGGGACGTGGCGTCCGAAACCGCCGTCCTGCTCGAACGCGATCCGGACCCCGACGCCTGGGTCCGTGCCCTGACCGTACGGGCCGCCCTGCCCGATCCCGCCGCGAAGGCGGAGGTCTGGCAGAGGCTGGCCGGGTGGGCGGCGGGGGGGCGGCCCGACGGGGGGCGCGGGGCGGGGGGCGGCTGCGTCGCCGCCGCCGCCCGCGGCCCCGGGGCCGCGCGCGCGCGGCCCGCCGCCCGCGCCCCGCGCGCTGGGGGCGGTGTTTGGGGTGGGGGGGGCGGGGCCCCGGCGGGCCCCCGTCCACTCTGTCGGTCAGGTGGCGGCGGCCTTCTGGCGCCCCGCCCAGGACGCCCTGCTGGCCCCGTATGCCCAGCGCTACCTGGAATCGATCCCCCATCTGCACCAAGGCGGAATGATCCTGGCGATGACCTTCACGAGCCATCTCTTCCCGCCGCGCGCCATCGACGCCGGCTACATCGAGCAGGCCCGACAACTGTCCCTGGAGGCAGCTCCGGTGGTCCGCACCACGCTGCTGGAACGCTCGGACGCGGTACGCCGTATGCTCCTCGCCCGAACTCCGGGGGCCTGACGCGGAGCAGCCGTCGGCGCCCGCCCGCCGCCCGCGGCGGGGGCGACGGAAATCGGGCTGTTCCGGTTCTCCTCCGCACGTCTCTTTCTGTGTCCGCCGTGGGTCGTAGCAAGTCCGCCCCGCAGATGGATTCGCACGCATCCGCCGACACGAAATGGTCGTTCCGTCCTAGCAGTTGATCGAAAGGAACGGCCATCGTGCGGACAGGACGCATGGCGCCCTTGCTCGCGGTGGGGATCGCGGCAACGCTGGTCCCCGCCCTCGCCCCGGCGCAGGCATCCGCGGCAGAACCGCTCAGCAGATTCGAGAACCAGAAGCCCGCATGGCACCGCTGCGACACGTCGATGCCCGCCGCGTTCCAGTGCGCGACGATCAAGGTCCCGCTCGACTACGGCCGCCCCGACGCCAAGACGGTCAAGCTGGCCATCTCACGCATGAAGACCAGCGTCCCCGGCAGGCGGCACGGCGCGATCCTCTTCAACCCCGGTGGTCCGGGCGGCGAAGGCCTGGACATGCCGGTCATGATGAAGTCCGCGATGCCCAAGAAGGTCCGCGAGCAGTACGACCTCATCGGGTTCGACCCGCGCGGCGTGGGCCGCAGCAGCCCGGTCACCTGTGGTCTGACAACGGCGGAACAGAACATCGAACACCCCTACAGGCCGGCGTCGTTCAGCCATGACGTCAAGTGGGCCCGGACCGTCGCCGAGAAATGCCGTGCCAAGAACGGCGACAGGCTTCCGTACATCACCACCCGCAACACCGCCCGCGACATGGACGTCATCCGCGCCGTCCTGGGTGAGAAGAAGATCTCCTACCTGGGTTACTCCTACGGCACGTACCTGGGCGCCGTCTACGCGCAGATGTTCCCCGGGCGGGCCGATCGCTTCGTGCTGGACAGCGCCGTCGACCCCGCCCGCGTCTGGCGCGGCATGATCCAGGTGTGGGCACAGGGGACCGAGCCGGCGTTCACCCGCTGGACGAAGTGGACCGCCCAGCGCCACCGTACCTACAAGCTCGGCAACTCCCCGGCCGAGGTGAAGAAGACGTTCTGGGAGCTGATCGCACGGGCCGACCGCCGTCCGGTCGAGGTCGACGGCGAGAAGCTCACCGGGGACGACATCCGGGCCCGTCTGCGGCCCGAGTTCTTCAGCCCCGAGAGCGCGGCCGATGCCGTAGTCCGCTTGAAGCGGGCCGCCGACGGCCATCCGGGCTCGAGCCACCTCGCGACTCCCGCCGCACAGCCGCCGCAGGACAACGGCTCCGCCGTGTTCTGGACCGTGGTCTGCGGCGACACCGACGCGTGGCCGCGCGACCCCGAGCAGTACCGCCGTGACGCGATCCGGGACAAGGCCAAGTACCCGCTGTACGGCGACTTCGGCTCCAACATCACGCCCTGCGCGTTCTGGGACAAGACGGCCGAGCCGGTGACGACGGTGGACAACAACGTCGGCCTGCTCACCGTCCAGAACCAGTGGGACCCGCAGACGCCGCTCGTCAGCGGCCTCGGCATGCATCACGCGCTGAAGGGCTCGCGCATGGTCTACGTCAAGGGCGGCGAGGGCCACGGCGTGTACTCCGGCGACCAGCGCGCCTGCGCCGACCGCGCCGTCAACGACTACCTGAGCACCGGAAGGCTGCCGGCACAGGACGTCACCTGCAAGGTCTCCGGCCGCCAGAGCCCGGGCGTGAACCGGCGCATCGTCCCGACACCGCAGCGCGTCCCGGGAACGCCCCGCTTCTGACATCGCCACCGTGCGCTCCGCCGGGCGGGGGGAGAGGGGAGCCCCACACGCACGCGGGCGGAAGGGGGCGCGGGGAGCGGGAGCGGGGGTGAGGGGCCGCGGC
>NZ_JBHYKH010000277.1:0-5708 GCF_042741275.1 Streptomyces sp. NPDC058964 | reverse complement strand
CCCGCGCGTCCCCCCTCTCACCCACCCTTTTCCACACCCCCCCTGGCGCTTCCCCTCCCTTCCTTGCCAACACCACGGTCCCCCCCCCTCGTCGCTGCGTGAACAGCAGGGGTGTCGGCGTGTCAGCCCATGTGCCGGGTGAAGAACCGCAGTGAGCTGTCCAGTTCGAACGCCGGGACCTCCCCGTGATGGCCGGGGTTGGCGTGCAGCGTCTTCTCGGCCGACGCGAAGGCGTCGAAGAGTGCCAGACTCGCCGCCCGCGGCACCCGCTCGTCGTCCCACTGCACCAGGAACTCCAACGGGACGGTGATCCGCGCGGCCGCCTCCGCAGAGGTCTCCGCTCCGTTCAGGCCCAGCACCGCAGCGCGGACGCGGGGCTCGGATGCGACGAATGGGACGCCGAGCCCGCAGCCCAACGACAGTCCCCAGTAGCCCACGGGGCCGGCCCCGACGTGGTCGAGTTGCTGGACCGCGTCCACGACCGCCCGCCATTCCGGGACGCTCTGGCCGGCGATGAGACCGTGCACCTCGGCGAGCACCGGGGCCACGTCCCCGCCGGTCCGCATGCGCTCGCGCATCTCGCCGATGAGCCGGTCGTGTGCCTCGGTTCGCGGTCGGTCACCGTGAGCGGGCGCGTCGACGGCGGCCACCGCGAAGCCGCACTCGGCCGCGAAGCGTTGGGCCCGCGCCACGATGCCGGGGGTCTTCTTGTGCTGCCCGCCGCCATGTCCCATCAGGATCAGGGGGCGGGTACCGCAAGCGCCGTCCGGCGTCCACAGCACGCCGGGGATCTCACCGAAGGTGAAGGGGAGGGTGAAGAGTTGTTCGGTGACGCCGCCGGACGACGTCTCAGAGCTGAAGCGCATGGCGTTTCAAGCCTTTCGGGATGCCTTCTGCGGGCACTCCCCAGGCCGTACGAAAGAGGGAGCCCCGACCTGTCACAGCGTTGACCGGTCCCACCTCCTCGGTTCGCAGCAGCATCTGACGGCGCAGAACCTACCACGGCCCGCTTTCTCACCAGGGCGAATATCCTTGCGGCAGGAGGCAGAACCGCGTGATGCGCAAGGAGCACGGATGACCGGACACGAGCGGGGATCCGTGCCCGGAGCGGCCGACGCACCCGCCGCCCTGGTGGTCCGCCGCGCCCCTCGTACGCCTCGTGCCGCCGTGCTGTTCCTGCACGGCGGCAAGGAGGTCAGCCGGGCCCCTTCCCGGCCCTGGCACCCGGCGGCCGTACGGATGAGGCCCTTCGTCCGGGCCGTCGCGGCAGTGCTGCCGGACGACGACGTTCTCCTCGGAGAGGTCCGCTATCGCCTGCGGGGCTGGAACGGCGGCGACGCCGACGCCCTGCGTGACGTCCAGCGGGCACTCGCGGAACTCGCGCGGCTCACCGGCGATGTCCCGGTGGTCCTCGTGGGTCACTCGATGGGAGGCCGGGCGGCCCTGCGCGCCGCGGCGGCGCCGGAGGTCCGCGCGGTTCTGGCGCTGGCTCCCTGGTGCCCGGACGGCGAACCGGTGGCCCATCTGCGGGACAAGGACGTCGTCGTCCTCCACGGCGACCGCGACCGTGTCACCGACCCCCGCGAATCGGTGTCGTTGGTACGCAGGGCCCAGGAGGCGGGCGCCCGGGCGGAGACCGTCATCGTCCCCGGCGGTGATCACGCCATGCTCCGCCGCAGTGGGCACTGGCACCGCACGGCCGCCTCGACCGTCGCCGCCCTGCTCCCGGACGGGCGTACAGCCTCGTAGGACCCCGTGGGCGAACAGCGCCCCCAGGGTCCCGCACCCCTCGCGCACCCCTCCGGTGCAACTTTGAACGACACGTCGCACCTATTGACGGCCAGCCCCAACTCTCATACGTTGCCACCGCATTGACGATTTGAAACGATTCATTCCCTGCCTGTCTCTGTGGTTATTCCCCCCACCCATACCCACGAACCGACCGCCGCTCAGCCAAGCCCTCCCGCTTCGCCCGACCTGCGTGAAGGAGTACTTCGTTGGCCAGTCACACCACTCCCCCCGCCCCCGGCCCACGCGCACCCCGGGACCAGTCCCCGTTCAGCAGACGCCACTTCCTCGGCACCGGGTCGGCACTGGCCGCCGGTGCCCTCGCCGCCGGAGCCGTCGGCGCGTTCCCCGGCCACGCACGGGCAGCCGGCGGCACCCGCCACCTCACGGATGCCGGCCTCTCCCCGGCCCACTGGATCTGGTACCCGGAAGGGAGTCCGGGCACCGACGCCCCCGCCGGGTTCCGCTACTTCCGCAAGAGGTTCACCGTCGCCGACGGCGAGGTCACGGAAGCCCGGCTCATCGTCACGGGCGACGACACGGTGGACGTCTGGCTGAACGGAACGCCGCTGGCCGCATCCCCCAGGGTCGCCGACTCCTGGCGCAACGCCCTCTACGTGGACCTGAGTTCCGCGGTGACACCGGGTACCAACACCATCGCGCTGGCGAGCCGGAACCAGGGCGGCCCCGCGGGTGTCATCGGCCGAGTGCACGTCCGATCGGCCGGCGGAACGACCGACCTCGTCACCGACGGCGCATGGTCGGCCGGCAAGGACGTACCCGAGGGCTGGGAACAGCCCGGATTCAGCGACGGCGCGTGGCCCGCCGCCCGGGACCTGGGCGCCTACGGAACCGCTCCCTGGAACACCAGGGTCGCCGCACCCGACCTCACGGCCGCGTCGCCGCTCGACGTCGCCCACTGCACCGTGGAGCGCCGCTCCGGCCCGCTCGGGGTCGACGCGGCGCGACCGCGGTTCGGCTGGAAGCTCGAATCGACGCAGCCGCAGCAACGGCAGGCCGCGTACCAGATCCAGGTCTCCGCCACGGCCGCCGGAACAGGTGACATGTGGGACAGCCACCGGGTCCCGTCCGACCGGCAGCTCGACATCGCTTACGGCGGGCGCCCGTTGACGAGTCTGACCCGCTACTACTGGCGCGTACGCGTGTGGGACACCCAGGGCCGAACGGGCCCCTGGAGCAAGCCGCAATGGTTCGAGACCGGACTGCTGGCGGCGGCCGACGAGTGGCGGGCCGCCTTCATCGGCCAGCCGCCGGGCCCGGACCTGTCGGGGGCCGCCTGGATCTGGTACCCCGAGGGCGATCCCGCGGCCGGACGTCCCGCCGAGACCCGATACTTCCGGCGCACTTTCGCACTGACGGAAGCACCCACGCGCGCCACCCTGGTCGTCACCGGGGACGACACCGCGGAAGTCTGGGTCAACGGCACCCTGGTGAGCACCTCGCCGAAGGTGACCGACTCATGGAGGAGCGCCGCCCTCGTCGATGTCACCGCCCACCTGACGAGCGGCGGCAACACGATCGCCGTGGCCGCACGCAACACGAGCCAGTCCCCGGCCGGACTCATCGCCAAGCTGACGGTGACCGGAGGCCCGACCGTCGTCACCGACGCGTCGTGGAAGTCGTACCAGAACGATCCGACGGGCTGGAACTCGCCCGGATACGACGACGGCGGCTGGCCCGCGGCAGGCGCGGTCGCGGCGTACGGCGACGGCCCCTGGGGATCCAACGTACGGGTCGTGAGGCCCGCGCCACTCCTGCGCAAGACCTTCACCGTGGGCAAGCGGGTGGCCTCGGCCCGGCTGCTGACCACCGCGTTGGGACTCCATGAGACGCGGCTCAACGGCGCGAAGGTCGGCGACGACGTGCTGGCTCCCGGCTGGACCGACTACACCAAGCGCGTGCAGTACAAGGTCCACGACGTCACCGAACGCATCCGGCAGGGAACGAACGCGCTGGGTGCCTGGCTGGGCAACGGCTGGTACTCCGGCAGCCTGGGCTTCGCCGGCAGTCAGAAGTACGGCACCCAGCCGTGGTACGCCGCACAGCTGCTCATCACCTTCACCGACGGCACCACCCAGCTGGTGACCACGGACGGCGGCTGGAAGGCCGGCACGAGCGCCATCAGAGCTGACGACCTCTACAACGGCGAGACCTACGACGCGAGGCTGCACATCAGCGGCTGGGACGGCGCCGATTTCGACGACAGCGGCTGGTCCACCGCGACCGTTCACGACGGGCCAACGCCCCCCATGGTCGCCCAGGTCGACAACGGTGTCACCGTCCAGCACGAGTTCCGTTCCGTGGCGATCACACAACCGCAGCCCGGGATATGGATCTTCGACATGGGGCAGAACTTCACCGGCTGGAACCGCATCGCGCTCAGCGGCGACGCGGGCACCACGGTCACCGTCCGGCACGGCGAGGTCCTCAACGGCGACGGCACCCTCTACACCGCAAACCTGCGCGCCGCTCAGGCCACCGACCGATTCACCCTCGCCGGAACCGGGAGCACCGAGACGTACGAACCCCGGTTCACCGTCCACGGCTACCGATACGTCGAACTCAGCGGCCTCCCGGCCGGCTTCAGACCCGACGACGGCACCGTCACCGGTCGCGCGATGTGGACCGACGCCGGGCAGCCGGGCACGTTCGACGCCTCGGACCCGCTGGTCAAGCAACTCCAGCACAACATCGTGTGGGGCGAACGCAGCAACATGCTCTCCATCCCGACCGACTGCCCCCAGCGGGACGAACGCCTGGGCTGGACCGGCGACATCGCCGCGTTCTGCGCGACATCCACCTTCAACCTGGACACCCACGCCTTCCTCGCCAAGTTCGCCGACGACCTGACGGACGCCCAGCAGGCCAACGGTGCCTTCACGGACGTCGCTCCCGCCGTGATCAGCGGTTCCGGCACGGCCGGCTGGGGCGACGCGGGCACGATCATCCCGTACACGCTCTGGCAGCGTTTCGGTGACGTCACCGTCGTCGACCAGCACTTCCCGGCGATGGCGAAGTGGGTGGACTACCTGCGCGGCACCGCCGGCAGTGACCTGATACGCAATCAGCAGACCTACGGAGACTGGCTCAACGTCAACGACGACACGGCGCAGGACCTCATCTGCACGGCCTACTTCGCGCGGTCGGCACGTCTGGTGTCGCGCATGGCGGCGGCGACCGGCCGCGCGTCCGAGGCCACGTCGTACGGACGGCTCGCCGACCAGGTGGCGGCGGCCTTCACCGCGCGCTTCGTCACGAACGACGGCACCGTCCGAGGCAACACCCAGACCGGCTATGTGCTGGCCCTGGCCTTCGAGTTGCTGCCCGCCTCCCTGGTGCAGCCGGCCGCGGACAAGCTGGCCGCCAAGGTCGCCGCGACGAACGGGCACCTCAGCGTGGGGTTCCTCGGCGTGGAGAACCTGCTGCCGGTACTGGCTGACCACGGGCACGCGGACACCGCCTACCGGATACTGCTGCAGCGCGACTTCCCCGGCTGGGGCTACATGATCGATCAGGGTGCGACCACGATCTGGGAGCGCTGGGACGGTATCCGTACCGACGGCTCGTTCAACGACCCGGGCATGAACTCGTTCAACCACTACGGTCTCGGCTCGGTCGGTGACTTCCTCTACCGCCACGTCGGCGGGCTCGGTCCCGCGAGCCCCGGTTACGCCTCCCTGCGCGTCGCTCCACGGATCGGTGGCGGCCTGACCTCGGCGGGCAGCACGTACGAGACGCCGTTCGGCGGCGCGGAGAGCAGTTGGTCGGTCGCTGACGGAAAGCTGACGCTGCACGTCACCGTGCCCGTCAACACCTTCGCGTCCGTCACCGTCCCCACCTCACGACCGCAGTCGATCACCGCCCCCGCCCAGGCGGTTCCCGCGGGCCAGGCGTGCTAC
>NZ_JBHYKH010000276.1:0-11692 GCF_042741275.1 Streptomyces sp. NPDC058964 | reverse complement strand
GCGGTGTGGAGGGCCGCCGGGTGTGTGGCACGGCGGTCTCGCGCGGATTACGTACCGTCTCGCTGTCGCGGGACAACGGCGGCAACGACACGGCGAGGGGCGTCGCGACGGTCAACAACGACGCACAGCCCGGCCAGTACGACATCACCGTCAACTGCAACGGCCGCAGCCTGATCCGCCCGGGCGCCTTCACCGTGATCGGCGGCGTCCGCGGCGGTCTCGGCGGCAGCATCTCGTCCGGGGCGACGAAGACGGACGTGGCCATCGGCGGCGGGCTGGTCGCCTCGGCGGTGATCGGCGGCGGGGTGTTCTGGCTGCGCCGCAGGCACGAGAAGCGGATCTGACCGGGCGCGGCCCCTCTCCCCGGACGGCCCCTTCGGAGAGCACGGCGCACGGTGACAGGCCTTCGCCCCGGACCCCTGACGGTTCCAGGGGCGAAGGCCTGTGCGGTCGGCGGCGGCACGGTCAGCCACCGTCCTGGCCGCAGCGGCGGTGCGCGAGGCCGTAGGCCGTGGCCACCGACGTCGTGACGAGCACCGCGCCCGGGGCGACCTCCTTGAGGTCGAACCCGGCCAGGCTGCCGCCCTCGCCGGCCTGGACGCCCCGCTGGGCGGACACGTCCGACAGCGGCGGCAGGAGCCGCGGGTTGAGATCCGAGCGGCCATCGGTGACGGCGAGATCCGTCGAGCCGCTCGCCCCGTCGCAGCTGAACGTCACCCGGTGAGCGGAGCCCGCCCGTACGTCCCGGGCCGCGGTGGCGGTCGCCGACGACCGGCCCGACGGGATGCGGACCGTGTCGAAGATGCCCGAGGACACCGTGGCGGTCCCCCTGCGGCCGTCCCGGTTCAGGCTCAGGGTCACCCGGTCGCCCGCAGCGACGGTGCCCGGCTCGACACGGAGGCCGAACGGCGCAGCGCCGTCACCGCCTTCGGCGACGGCGGCCGGTGCGGAGCGGGAGAGGACGAGGATGCCGGACCCCGGCGGGGCGGCCGCAGCGACGCGTATCGCGCGCATGGTGTTTCCTCCGGTCCCGAGGAGCAGCTGCGGGTCTCTTCCGTCCGCGATGGACATGCACCTCGATGATCGGAACGCTAGGAAAGCGGGCCCACGGGCGCGATCGCAGTGGCGCGAACGGGTCATGTCCGTGGGCCGCTCGGGTGAGGGCGCGGCGCGCCCGCGGGACTTCGGCCGTCAACCCCTGGCGTGCGGGAACAACGTCAGGAACGGCTCGGCCGTCGCCGCGATGCCCCGGCTGAAGGGAGCGTCGAAGTCCCAGATGAGAAAGAGCATGAAGGCGATCGTCGCGGAGAACAGCCCGGCGAGGATGAGCTCGCGTCCGGTGCGTCTGATCTGCAGCGCGAAGACCATGGCCACGGTGATCACTCCGCCGGTGAGCAGCCCGAACCACACCACGTCCGGCATCGTCGCCCCGGTGGAGTCGGCCCGGGCGTTGCGCGCCTGGTCGACGGCGCTCACCTGGTCGACCAGGGGCTGGTACGCCTGCGCCTGGAAATCCGTCTTCGGCTGGAAGTCGGTGACGTCCCGGCGGACGCGGCCGAGCAGTTCGGAGCCGCGGGAGGTGAGCCGGCCGTGGTCGGCCATCGCCTTCCACTCGGTGGTGACGACGTGTCCGACATAGGCGTTGACATCGCCCCGAATCCGGTCGCGGACGTCGGGCGGATAGACCCGGACCCGCTCCGAGATCTCGTGCAGCGACTGGGCCTCCGCCTGCACGTGGTCCTGGGCGGCACTGCGCGCCTCCCACACCCCTGCGATGGCCAGTCCCAGCACGATGGCGTACACGACACCGATCCACATGGTCATGTACTCGATGACATCCGGGGTCTCACTGGGGTCGTCGTCCTCGGCGGCGGTGCGGTGCCGTACGAAGGTGATGGCGACCACGACGGCGCACGCGCCCAGCATCGCGAGGGCGAGAACAAGCCATTCCGACAACAGGTGCCTCCAGAGAGTGAATCGGCGCTTCGGCGCTCCGGTGCTCGGAAACGCGAAGCGTCAGCGCGGACGCAGCGCGGCGACCGCGACCACCGCGGGAACGGTGATGAGCAGGACATAAGTGACCGGGGAGGTGCGGTTGTGCGCCGTCGCGCCGGTCGGCTTCGGGTGGTACGCCGGGAAGCTCACCGGCGTCGGTGAGGGCCGCGGGGCCGGCTTGGGCGACGGGGGTGGCGTCGGGGCGGGCCTTCGGGCCGGGACGGGGGCCGGCCGGGGCGGTGGTGGGGTCGGACGCGGGGTGGGGGGCGGTTTCGGCGGTGGTGGTGGGGTGGGCGTGGGGGAGGGCGTGGGGGAGGGCGGGGGCGGGGGAGTGGGCGTCGGGCAGGCGGGGGGCTCGGGCCAGGAGCCGTCGCCGGCGACGGCCACCGCGACCGTTCCGTCCGGGCCGGTCGAGGCCACCGCGCAGGCGTCGGCAGCCGCCGGGCCGGCCGGACAGCCCGCGAGGATCCATGTCAGCGCCAGCACGGGCAACACCCTTGTGGCGGGCGCGAATCGGGTCCGTTCGGGTCCATGCACGACGGAGATCATGGGCAGCGGAACGGCGTCCCACGCCGGAGCGCCGGGCGATTGCCCCGAAGGGGGGAAGGACGCCGTACGGCGGTTTGAACGACAGGCCACGGCGGTCGGCCGGGGGGTACGGACGTGCGATCTGCGCCCGGGGATCGCACCGGGTGCGGGGCGGGCGCGTCACGGCGTGTGGAAAGAAATTTGCGCGCCGGTTGAACACACCGGCCGGTTCCGTCCGTACCCATGGTCGTGCGGCGACACAGAGGCGCTGCGAATATCAAGGCGATAATGGGGAGTTGACGATGAAGACCTCCTGGCGGAGCGCCTCACTCGTGGTGGTGGCCGCGTCTGTGCTGATGCTCACGACGGCGTGCGGTCAGGACAATCCCACCACTCCGTCGTCCGCTGCCCAGAACGTCGGCGCGACGGCGGCGGCGGGTGACTACGGCAACTCCGGCACGGGCACCGGCACCACCGCCGGCAACGGATACGGCGCCGACGGCAGCCAGAGCTCGAGCTCTCCCGCCGCGGCGGCCCCCGCGGGCAAGCTGTCCGTGGCCGCCAACCCGGACCTGGGCAAGGTGCTGACTGACGGTGCCGGCCTCACCCTGTACCGATTCGACGCGGACACCGCGAATCCGCCCAAGACGAACTGCAACGGCGACTGCGCCAAGACCTGGCCGCCGGTTCCCGCGGACGACGCCACGGCCGGTGAGGGCATCGACAAGGCGCTGCTCGGCGAGGTCACCCGCTCCGACGGCAGCAAGCAGCTGACCATCGGCGGCTGGCCGGCGTACCGCTACGCCAAGGACGTCAACGCCGGTGACGTCAGCGGCCAGGGCGTGGGCGGCAAGTGGTTCGCGCTCGCCCCCAACGGCAAGAAGGCGACCCTCGCGGACCAGCCCGGCCTGTCGACCCGCAAGGACGCCAAGCTCGGCGAGATCGTCGTCGACAAGAACGGCATGACGGTCTACCGCTTCATCAAGGACAAGGCGTGGCCCAAGTCCGTCTCCAACTGCACCGGGGCCTGCCTGGAGAAGTGGCCGGCCGTCGCCGAGGTCAAGGCCGACGACACCAAGGGTGTCGCGAAGAAGGGCCTCATGGGCTTCACCCGGCCCGACACCGGCACCAAGCAGATGACGGTCAACTGCTGGCCCATCTACACCTTCTCCGGCGACAAGGCTGCCGGGGACACCAACGGTCAGGGCGTCGGCGGCACGTGGTACGCCGTCCGCCCGGACGGCAAGCTGGTCGGCGCGTCGAAGTAAGGATCACCTCCCCAGGGTTGATCGCCTCGCCCATGTCGTATCGGACCACCGCGGAAGGGAGGGACGAGGACAAGCGAGAGTGCAGGACGCACGACACGACAATCGGCGCGTGACCACGGATCCGCCCCCTCCGCACCGCACCGGAGGGGGCGGATCGTTGTGCTGTGGGCGGTCACCGAGCGGCGTCGGACGGGCACGTGCCGCAGGCAGTGACCGGGAACGGACGGTCAATTTCCGGTTCGGGTCGCTCCTTTGGCGGGCGATCAGTAGCCTCTGCTCGAACACCGGATCGCCTGACCTGTCGCCTACGCCTTGGAGAGATACATGGAGCGTCCCGCCTGGGCCCCACGAAGCATCGACATCTCGGTGCCGAGCGTTTCGCGTATCTACGACTACTACCTGGGCGGATCGCACAACTTCGAGGTGGACCGCGAGGCGGCCCGCAAGGCCATGGAGTTCATGCCGGGACTCCCCAAGATCATGCAGGCCAACCGGGCCTTCATGCGGCGGGCGGTGGGCTTCGCGGCCGAGGAGGGCATCGACCAGTTCCTCGACGTCGGCTCCGGCATCCCGACGTTCGGCAACGTGCACGAGGTGGCGCAGGCGGCCCGGCCCGGCGCCCGGGTCGTGTACGTCGACCACGACCCGGTGGCCGTGGCGCACAGCCAGGCGGTCCTGGCGGGCAACGAGGCCGCCGACGTCGTCGCCGCCGACCTCCGCAAGCCGCAGGAGATCCTGTCGAGCCCCCAGGTGGAACGTCTCATCGACCTGAATCGGCCAGTGGCGCTGCTTCTCGTTGCCATACTGCACTTCGTGGAAGACGCGGACGACCCGTACAGTGCGGTGGCCGAGCTGCGCGAGGCGCTCGCGCCCGGCAGCCTGCTGATCCTCACGCATGCCTCGTACGAGGGAATCCCGCTGCCACCCGAGCGGGCGGAGGGCGCGGTGGACGTATACAAGGACATTCGCAACCCGCTGATCATGCGCTCGCGCGACGAGATCGCGCGGTTCTTCGAGGGGTACGACATGGTGGAACCCGGGCTGGTGCCGATGCCGCGCTGGCGGCCTCAGGCGGCGCCGGAGGACGAGGATCCCTACGCCTTCTCCGGTTTCGCCGGCGTGGGGCGTACGGCGTGACCGCGGAGCCGGACGGGCCGGAGGACAGACTGCGCCGGTTCGCGACGATCTGGAGCCGGGCCGTGTTCCCGGTGACCTCCACGTCGCTGACCCGGCCGGAGTTCGAGGAGCAACTCCTGCCGCTCGCACGCCGGTTGAGCGAGGCGCTGCGGGCACGCAACTTCGCCGCCGACGAGGCCAGGGCGGTCGGCGCCGCGCTGATCGAGGCGCACTGCACCGACCCCGAAGCGCTCACCCGCACCCTGGACTGCGTCGACGCCTACCTCGTGCTCTACTGCGGCGAGGACCGCCCCCAGGACGAGATGCGCATGCGCTCCTCGCGGCTGCAGCACTCCATGGCCGCCGGGTTCGCCCAGGCGCTGCGCGAGCGGACCCTGGCCGAACAGGAGGCCATCGCGCAGGCCGCGTTGCGGGCCCAGGGCGTGGTCGCGCAGGCGCTGCACGCCAGCGAGGCCCGCTTCCGCGCGGTGTTCGAGGGCGCCGCCATAGGCATCGGCATCGCCGATCTGGACGGAAACGTCCTCCAGGTGAACGGGGCGCTGCTGCGCATGTTCGGCGGCTCCGAGCAGAGCGTGCGCGGCCGCAACGTCATGGAGTGGACCCACCCCGAGGACGCGCCCCAGACCTGGAAGCTCTACGACGAGCTGGTCCGCGGCGAACGCGAGCACTACCACGTGGAGAAGGCCTTCAACCGCCCCGACGGAACGGTCCTGTGGACCAATCTGACGGTCTCCCTGCTTCGCGACGCCGACGGCAGTCCGCAGTACCAGCTCGCCCTCATGGAGGACACCACCGAGCGGCGGCTGCTCAACCTCCGGCTGCGTTACGAGGCCACGCACGACGCGCTCACCGGACTGCCCAACCGCACCCTGTTCTTCGAACGCCTGGAGAAGGCCCTGGGCGCGGGCGAGGGCCAGCGCTTCGGACTGTGCTACCTCGACCTCGACGGCTTCAAGACCATCAACGACAGCCTGGGTCACGCGGCCGGTGACCGGCTGCTGGTCGAGGTGGCCGACCGGCTCCAGTCCTGCGCGACGGCGCCCGGCGAGATGGTGGCACGCCTCGGCGGCGACGAGTTCGTGGCGCTGACCACCGGACCCGGCACCGAGCGCGAGGTCGACGAGCTCGCCGAGCGCATCATGCACGCGCTCGTCACCCCGATCCGCATCGACGGCCGTGAGCTGCTCGTGCGCGGCAGCATCGGCATCGTCGAGGGGCCGGCGGGCGAGCGCACCCCGGCCGAGGTGCTGCGCAGCGCCGACATCACCATGTACCGGGCCAAGTCGGCGGGCGGCAACCGCTTCGAGCTCGCCGACCCGGAGGCCGATGCCCGTGCCATCACCCGGCACGGCCTGACCACCGCGCTGCCCGCCGCCCTGGACCGGGGCGAGTTCTTCATCGAGTACCAGCCGCTGGTCCACCTCGGCGACGGCAGCGTCCGCGGCGCCGAGGCCCTGGTGCGCTGGCTGCACCCGCAGCACGGCGTCCTCGGGCCCGACCGGTTCATCCCGCTCGCCGAACACACCGGGCTGATCGTGCCGTTGGGCCGCTGGGTCCTGGAGGAGTCCGTCCGCCAGGCCCGCGAGTGGCGCGAACGGTACGTCGACGAGACGACCGCCGGGCCGCTGCGCATCAACGTCAACCTCTCGCCCTGCCAGCTCACCCATCCCGGACTGGTCCAGGACACGGTGGACATCCTCGAACGCGCGGGCGTCCAGCCGGACTCCCTGTGCCTTGAGGTCACCGAGTCCGCGCTCATCGGAGCCGACGACGACCTGCTCAAACCGCTGCGCAGGCTCGCGGAGATGGGCGTCGACATCGCCCTCGACGACTTCGGCACCGGGTACTCCAACCTGGCGAACCTGCGCCGGCTGCCGGTGAGCATCCTGAAGCTGGACCGCTCGTTCACCCAGAGCATGCAGCAGTTCCCGGCGGACCCCGTCGACCTCAAGATCGTGGAGGGCATCGTCTCGCTCGCCCACAGTCTCGACCTCGCGGTCACCGTGGAGGGCGTGGAGACCGGCGCCCAGGCCGAGCAACTGCGCATACTGGGCTGCGACACGGCCCAGGGCTGGTACTACGCCCGCCCGGGCCCACCGGAGCGCCTGCACGAACTGGCGCTGGTGGACGCGACGGGGTGAGAGCAGCGCCCCGCAAGGGGCGCGGGGCCGGCCCGTGGGGCCGAGGGGCGCTGTGGCGCCCCAGGGGAGCGGGGCTGTATCGACGTGCGGCCCCGCCGCGTGGGCGCGACAGGCCACGACGTACCCGCAGTACCGGACGGTGCCTGCGAGGCAGACGCGTCCGGGCGGAGCGCGGCCTCACCGCTCGAGCAGCATCCGCTGCAGCTCACGAGCGGCCCGCGGCGGAGCCACGTCGCTGCGATGGGCCAGCGCGATCGTCCGGTGCAGCCCCGGCCGGGCAAGCGGCGTCACCCTGAGCCCCCGCCCGGCCCGAGTGGCAACCATCCGCGGCACCACGGCCACGCCGAGCCCGGCCCGGACAAACCCCAGTACCGCGTCCATCTCACCCCCCTCCACCGCGAAGGCCGGCTCGAACCCCGCGGAGCGGCACGCGGCGACCGTGAGCTCGCGCAGGTCGTAGCCGTGCCGGAACATCACGAGGCGTTCGCCCTCCAGATCGGCGATGTGCACTACCCGCCCGTCCCGGCCCGGTGCGGGCTCCTCCGGCGACGAGACCACCACCAGGTCCTCGCGCAGCAGCTCCACCGTGGTCAGGGCGGGCGAGGCGGGTGGGAGGGGGAGCACGATCAGAGCGAGGTCGAGGGCACCGCGCGCCAGCTCCCGTACGAGGTCGTGCGAGCCGCCCTCCTCGATCAGCAGCCGGATGCCGGGATAGCGGTCGTGGAAGGCCCGCAGCACGTCCGGGAGCAGGCCGGTGCACAGGCTGGGGGTGGCGCCCAGGCGGACCCGGCCGCCGCGCAGCTGCACCAGCTCCTGCACCTCGTGCCGGGCCGTGTCGGCGTCGGCCAGGATCCGGCGGGCCAGCGGCAGCAGCGCCTCACCCGCGTCGGTGAGCGTGATGTTGCCCCGCGCCCGCAGGAACAGATCCGCCCCCAGCTCCCGCTCCAGCGCCCTGATCTGCTGGGACAGGGACGGCTGCGCGACGTGGACCAGCTCGGCGGCCCGGGTGAAGTGCCGGGTCTCGGCGACCGCCACGAAGTACTGGAGCTGCTGGAACTGCATGGTTTCAGGATAGCCCCAGCCTATGGAAACGAGCCGGACCATGTCTTGGACCGATCGGGACCTTCGGCCCTAGCGTTCTGACCCATGGCTCTGGCAACGCGGACGGACCGACGGCCGTCCATGGCACGCACCGTGTGGGACTCCACCGTCGGCAAGAAGAGCGTGATGGCGGTCAGCGGCCTGATCATGCTGCTGTACCTGGTCGCGCACATGATCGGGAACCTGAAGATCTATTTCGGGGCGGGCGAGTTCAACCACTACGCCCACTGGCTGCGCACCGTCGGTGAACCCTTCATGCACTACGAGTGGACGCTCTGGCTCATCCGGATCGCCCTCGTCGTCGCCGTGGTCGCTCACGCCACGTCCGCCTACCAGCTCAGCCGCCGCGACATCCGGGCGCGCCCCAGCAAGTACGTGCACAGGAAGCCACGGGCGAGCTACGCGACGCGCACCATGCGCTGGGGCGGGATCATCCTGGGCCTGTTCATCGTCTGGCACCTCCTGGACCTGACCACCGGCACCGTGCACTCCGGCGGCTTCCAGGAGGGCCACCCGTACCAGAACGTCGTGGACACCTTCTCCACCTGGTACGGCAACGTCGTCTACATCGTCGCCATGCTCGCGCTCGGCCTGCACATCAGGCACGGCTTCTGGAGCGCCGCACAGACCCTCGGCGCGGGCAGCCGCACCCGCGACCGCGCCCTGAAGACCGTCGCCAACGTACTGGCGCTGCTGCTCACGGCCGGCTTCGTCGCCGTACCCGTGGGCGTCATGACCGGAGTGGTGAGCTGACATGACAAGCTACCTGGACTACGCGAACTACGAGACCGGCGCTCCCGTCACCGACGGCAAGGCACCCTCCGGCCCGATCAACGAACGCTGGGACAAGCGCCGTTTCGAGGCCAAGCTGGTCAACCCGGCCAACCGCCGCAAGCACACGGTCATCGTCGTCGGCACCGGACTCGCGGGCGGTTCCGCGGGCGCCACCCTCGCCGAACAGGGCTACCACGTCGTCCAGTTCTGCTACCAGGACTCCCCGCGCCGAGCCCACTCGATCGCGGCGCAGGGCGGCATCAACGCGGCCAAGAACTACCGCAACGACGGTGACTCCGTGCACCGGCTGTTCTACGACACCGTCAAGGGCGGCGACTTCCGCGCACGCGAGTCCAACGTGCACCGGCTCGCGCAGATCTCGGTCGAGATCATCGACCAGTGCGTGGCCCAGGGCGTGCCCTTCGCACGCGAGTACGGCGGCCTGCTCGACACCCGCTCCTTCGGCGGTGTCCAGGTCTCCCGTACGTTCTACGCGCGCGGCCAGACGGGACAGCAGCTGCTGCTCGGTGCCTACCAGGCGCTGTCGCGGCAGATCGCGGCCGGGAACGTGGAGATGCACCCGCGGACCGAGATGCTCGACCTGATCGTCATCGACGGACGGGCGCGCGGAATCGTGGCCCGGGACCTGATCACCGGCAGGATCGACACGTACTTCGCGGACGCCGTCGTACTCGCCAGCGGCGGCTACGGCAACGTCTTCTACCTGTCGACGAACGCCATGAACTCCAACGCCACCGCCGTCTGGCGGGCCCACCGGCGCGGCGCGTACTTCGCCAACCCCTGCTTCACCCAGATCCACCCCACCTGCATCCCGCGCACCGGCGACCACCAGTCCAAGCTCACGCTGATGAGCGAGTCGCTGCGCAACGACGGCCGGATCTGGGTGCCCAGGGCCAAGGGCGACACCCGGCCCCCGAACAAGATCCCCGAGGACGAGCGCGACTACTACCTGGAGCGCATCTATCCGTCCTTCGGCAACCTGGTCCCGCGCGACATCGCCTCCCGCGCCGCGAAGAACGTCTGCGACGAGGGCAGGGGAGTGGGTCCCGGAGGGCAGGGCGTCTACCTGGACTTCGCCGACGCCATCGAGCGCATGGGGCGGGCGAAGGTCGAGGAGAAGTACGGCAACCTCTTCGACATGTACGAGCGGATCACCGCGGAGAACCCGTACGAGGTGCCGATGCGGATCTACCCCGCCGTGCACTACACGATGGGCGGCCTCTGGGTCGACTACGACCTGCAGACCACCGTCCCGGGACTGTTCGCGATCGGCGAGGCCAACTTCTCCGACCACGGCGCCAACCGGCTCGGCGCCTCCGCGCTGATGCAGGGCCTGGCCGACGGCTACTTCGTCCTGCCGGCCACCATCAACGACTACCTCGCCCGCAACCCGCACCAGGAGAGGGTCACGCCCGAACACCCCGTCGTCCAGGAGGTACTGGCGGAGACCGAGGACCGGCTCAACCTGCTCCTGGCCGTCGACGGCGACCGCACCCCCGACTCCTTCCACCGCGAACTGGGCGAACTCATGTGGGAGTTCTGCGGAATGGCGCGGACCGACGCCGGACTGCGCAAGGCCCTCGAGCGCATCCCGCAGATCCGCGAAGAGTTCTGGCGGCGGATCAAGGTGCCGGGCACCGGCGAGGAGTTCAACCAGTCCCTGGAGAAGGCGAACCGCATCGTCGACTACCTGGAGCTCGCCGAGCTGATGTGTCTCGACGCGCTGCACCGCGCCGAGTCCTGCGGCGGCCACTTCCGCGAGGAGTCCCAGACACCCGACGGCGAGGCCGCCCGCAAGGACGACGAGTTCTCCTACGCGGCCGCCTGGGAGTTCACGGGTACGGGCAAGGCCCCGTCCCTGCACAAGGAAGACCTGGTCTTCGAGTACGTCCACCCCACCCAGCGGAGCTACGCATGAAGCTCACCCTGCGCGTCTGGCGGCAGCAGAACGCCGACACCGAAGGCGCCATGTCCACGTACGAGGTGGACGGCATCTCCTCCGACATGTCCTTCCTGGAGATGCTCGACACGCTCAACGAGGAACTCATCCTCAGGGGCGAGGACCCGGTCGCCTTCGACCACGACTGCCGCGAGGGCATCTGCGGCGCCTGCTCGCTCGTCATCAACGGCGACGCGCACGGCCCCGAGCGCACCACCACCTGCCAGCTGCACATGCGGTCCTTCAAGGACGGCGACACGATCGACATCGAGCCGTGGCGGGCGGCGGCCTTCCCGGTGATCAAGGACCTGGTCGTGGACCGGTCCGCCTTCGACCGAATCATCCAGGCCGGCGGCTACATCACCGCGCCCACCGGCTCCGCGCCGGAGGCGCATGCCACCCCGGTGCCCAAGCCGGACGCCGACTTCGCGTTCGAGCACGCCGAGTGCATCGGATGCGGGGCGTGCGTGGCCGCGTGTCCGAACGGCGCGGCGATGCTGTTCACCTCCGCCAAGGTCAACCACCTCAACGTGCTGCCACAGGGAGCTCCCGAGCGGGAGACCCGGGTGCTCGACATGGTGGCGCAGATGGACGAGGAGGGGTTCGGCGGCTGCACGCTCACCGGCGAGTGCGCGACGGCCTGCCCGAAGGGCATTCCGCTGATGTCCATCACCGGCATGAACAAGGAGTGGCTGCGGGCCACCCGCAAGGCGGCCAAACGGCAGGGCCGTTGATCGTTCGCCGACACGGTGCGGACGGGCGGGACCGGGAGTGGTGCTCATCCCCGG
>NZ_JBHYKH010000275.1:5574-11830 GCF_042741275.1 Streptomyces sp. NPDC058964 | reverse complement strand
CGTCGGGACCGAGCGCCGACATGATCTGCGTCGGCACGTACCCACCGCCCTCACCCGGCGCACCGGGCGCGGGCATGCCCGCCGGACGCGCGCCCGGCGCACCCGGAACACCCGGCGGCGGAGGCGGCGCGCCCGCACCGCCACGGGCCCGGCGCGGCGGCGGCGCCGCCTTGCTGGTCGCGGCGTCCGCGATGTCACTGGCGTTGGGCGCGAGCGGGCGGCCCGGCACACCAGGACCGGCCGGCGGCCGCGGCGCGTCCGGCGCACCGTCGGGGCCCTGCGGGTAGCCGTAGCCGGGGGCGCCCTGCGGGCCGCCCGGCACGGAAGGCGCTCCGGGCCCCTGCGGGTAGCCGTACGAGGACGCACCGGGCGCAGGCGGAGGCGTGTGCCCCTGCGGCGCACCGGGAACCGGCGGCGCGGGCGGCGTACCCGGGGCCGCGTGACCCTGCGGATAGGGAGGCGTGCCCTGCCCGGCGCCCGGAGGCGTGCCGGGAGCCGCCGCTGCCTGCGGATACCCGTACGGCTGCGCACCCGGCGCGGGCGGGGGCGGTGTGCTGCCCTGCGGCGCACCGGGACCGCCGAGCGCCGGAGCGATCGCCGTGGGCGGCAACTGACTGCCGCCCGACATCAGTGCCGTCTCGGCGTCCGGCGGCGTGGACGGTGCCGCGGGCCGGTTGTCGGCGTCGCTCAGCGGCGGCGCGAACACCGTCGCGGGCAACGGAACGGAACGGTCGTCACCGGCATCCCCGTTCGTGTCCGTTCCGGCCCAGGGCGTCGCCCCGGCGGACACACCGTGCGCCCCGTCACCCGGTTCGCCACCACCGGCGGCCGGCCACGACGCACCGCTGTTCCCGGGCGCGACGCCACCGGCGGAACCAGCAGGGGCCGCCGGCGCGGGAACCGCCGCACCCCGCGGCGCGTCGGCGGGCTCCGCCGCGGCGGCCGTCGGCACCCCGGCCTGCGTCTCGGGCAGCCCACCGCCCGAACGCCGATCCGCAATCCCCAGCTTGTCCGCCGCCTCCTGCAACCACTCCGGCGGACTCAGCAGGAACGACGTCTGGTTCAGATCCACCCGCGCCGCGGGCGCCGGCACCGCGTCCTGGACCTCGTCCTCACGGCCGTACTCCTCCTCGTACCGGCGGATCACCTCACCCACCGGCAGCGCCGGCCACAGCGTCGCCTCGCCGCTGTCCCGCGCGATGACGAGCCGCTGCGCGCCCGCGTCCGAACGCGGCCCCTCCGCACGGTCCTCGCCCCACACCACGAAACCGAGGCCGAACTCGCGCACCCGCACCTCACGGTGCTGATACGCCGGCACGTCTCCGTTGATCCACTCTTCCGCGCGCTCCTGCGCCTGCGCGAACGTCACCATCGCCGAAGCTCACTCCCCCACGGAAGAGACAGGAACGGCACGCGCGAAACCGCCGTCCACCATCAGGTTCGCCACCGTCTCCAACTCCGGCGGACTGCCCGCCAGCCGGGACAGGAACGCGTCGAAGTCGTCACCGCACGGCAGCAGCAACCGCTCCACCCGCTCCGCCGGAGACCACGAAGGATCCACGTCCCGCGCGTCGTCGTACGCGCAGAACCACACCGAACCGAGCCGGTCGCCCTTCGCCTTCACCGCGAGCAACCCGCCCTGCACGAAGGCCACACCCAGGTAATCCTTCGTCAGATGGTCACGCAGGCACTTGTTCACGTACACGAGGTCATTGACCGCGGCTTCGTCCCGCACCGTGAAGAACGGCTGGTCCACCAGCAGGCCCAGCTCCGCGTCCAGCGCCGTACCCACCGGCGCGCACCCGCCCGCCGCCTTCAGGAACGAGCGGTACGCGCCGGGCAGCCGGTACCCGAGGTCCTCCTCGACCCCCTGCACCTGCGACTCCGTCACCGCCACCGCGGACTTCGGCAGCCCGACGTGCGCCGGCCGCGTCTCCTGCAACGGCCGCGTCCCCCGCTTGCCGTGGTCGACCCGCGCCGTCGCCAGACCGCCGTGGTGCCGCAGCAACGCCTTCACCTCGACCGGAACCAGCTCCAGCCGCCGCGAACCCACCACGTGATGCCACGTCCAGCCGTGCGGCGTCGCCACCTCCGGCACCGTGTCCCACAACTCGTGGCCCGCCGCCGACTGCGCGGCGTTCGCCGACACGTAGTCCGTCAGCCGCAACTCGTCGACACCGAAACCCTCCGGCGGATCGGCGATCTCCGCGGCCGCGCGCGCATAGGCCGAGAAGTCGGGGTAACCGTGCTCGTCGACACGTACCCCTCTCGGATGACGCGCCGCCCGGACCGGATCCGGGAAGTGCACGACCTGCCCGGCATAGGCCGCGTTCGGCGGCGCGGCTTGCTGCCCGAGCCGACCTGTCGTCATGGCGGTTGCCCCCTGCGGCACTCTGTACGAACCGAAACCGCACCATGTCTGGCACGCGACGGTCCGTATTCGACTGTCTCTGCAACGTCTGCGACACGTTGACCGCGAGCATCGCGGTGCCGACAGCCTATGCGGTACACGGACACCGGTCACCGGGCCTCCGCTTCCGTGACCAGCCGTCACCCCGCCGTGACACCCTGCCCAAACCCGGGCGTGTCGCACCGCCCCAGCTTCCGCACCAGCCACGGCATTTGGCAGTCTGGGTCCTTCGGGGGGATGCCCGGGAGGGATGATGACCATGAACGCGACGCAAACGGGACCGCACACGAACACCCGTCCCAGCACGCACACCCACACCTCGGGCGACCCGCGCATCGGCTGGAGCCACGCCGAAACACCCCACGCCCCCACGCTCCTGCACCGCCGCGACGGCATCCTCCCCACCGTCGCCGCCGCCCTCTCCGTCCGCGGCGCCACCCTCACCGGCACCGCCGCCCGCGGCGACCAACCCCCTCCCCTGCACCCCCTCGTCCAGGACTTCCTCGACACCCTCAGCAGCGCCCAACGCGACCGCTTCACCGGCCGCTGCGCCGAAGCCATCCTCATCTCCCGCCACATCGCCACCGCCGACGCGGCCCGCAGCAAACGCGCCGCCCGCAAACCGATGACCAACGGCGAAGCGCGCAAAGCCCTCAAACAGGCCAAACTCACCGCCCGCCGGATACGCGAGGACGGCGACCCCCTCCACGGCAGCTTCGCCACCCCCTGCCGCGCCTGCACCGCCCTCAGCGCCCACTTCGGCGTCCGCATCGTCGACCCCGCCACCGACTCCGACTGACCCAGCACCCAGCACCCAGCACCCAGCACACCGACTCGACGGACGAAGGGCAGATGCACGCCGACCGCACCTCCTCCACGCGCTTTCCCGTGCCCATCGACGCGGCCCTGCGCGCCGCCGGCTGGCAACCCGGACGCTGGGACATAAAACAAGCCGAGTTCTGGGCCGACGCCCTCCGCGAACACACCTCACCCGCCGGGCACCGGCACACCGTCTTCCCCGCCGCGGTCGAAGCCTGGGCCGAATTCGGCGGCCTGCGCATCACCCCCGCCGGCCCCGGCCGCCAGATCGCCCCCGCGACCCTGCACCTCGACCCCCTGCACGGCCTCCACCACGCCCGCACCCTCGGCGACCTCGGCCGAGCCCTGGACACCGAGGTCTGCCCCCTCGGCGAGGAGACCGACACCCACTCCGTGCTCGCCATCGACGCCGAAGGCCGCGTCTACACCCTCGACCACACCGGCGACTGGTACCTCGGCCCCGACATCGACCACGCCCTCGCCGCACTCATCTCCGGAATCGAACCCGTCCGGCTCACCGCGGGCTGACGCCCCACGACGGCTACACCGCCGGAATCACCGCCGACACCCGGAAGCCCCCCGCGTCCGTCGGCCCCGACACGAACACGCCACCCAGCGCCGCAACCCGCTCCCGCATCCCGACCAGACCGTTGCCACCGGACGGCAACCGCGCCGCCGACGCCGACCCCGGCTCCGGCGGCGGCTCGTTCTCCACCTGCATCGCGATCTCCGACACCCGGTGCGCCAGCCGCACATGCGTCTTCGCACCCGCCGCATGCTTGTGGACGTTCGTCAGCGCCTCCTGCACCACCCGATATGCCGTCTGCTCGATCTGCCGCGCGTACGACCGCGCGTCACCCTCGACCGACAGGTCCACCACCATGCCGGCGGCCGCGGACTGCCCGATCAGCACATCCAGCTCCGACAGGCACGGCCCCTCCGCCGCACCCTCGTCCGCCACCACCGCCCGGGACGCGGCCTCCGCCACCGCCATCGCCGACGACACCGACGCCTCACGCGGCCGCGCCCCGTCCCCGGACCGCAGCACCCCCAGCATCTCCCGCAACTCCGTCAGCGCCTGCCGTCCCATGTCCCCGACCAGCGCCGCGTTGCGCACGGCCTTCTCCGGATCCTTCCGCGCCACCGCCTGCAGAGCGGCCGAGTGCACCACCATCAGGCTCACCCGGTGCGCCACCACGTCGTGCATCTCACGCGCGATCCGCGTCCGCTCCTCGTTGCGCGCCCACTCCGCCCGCTCCTCCGCCCGCTCCGCGAGCAACTGCAGCTCACGCTCGAGACTGTCCGCCCGCTCCCGCAGGCTCTCCATCAGCCGCCGCCGGGCACCCACGTACAGACCGAGCAGCACGGGAGGCGCCGTCAGCCCCAGCGAGGTCGTGATCGAGGCGAACGGCACGAACCAGTCCCCGAGGGTCAGATCACCCCGCGCCATGTCCTGGCGCACCCGCACGAACGTCACGATCATCGTCCCGAGGAGCGACATCCCGGCCAGCGCCGCGATGATCCGCCGGGGCAACTCCGCCGCGGCGAGCGTGTACAGGCCGACGATGCCCATCAGGAAACCCATCTGGGCGGGCGTGATCGCGATCGCCACCAGGACGACCGCGATCGGCCACTTCCGCCGCAGCAGCAGCACCGACCCGGCCAGCAGACCGAACACGATCCCCACCGAGACCGGGATCCCCGCGTCCTTCGCGAAGGGGATGCCCTCCGCCCCGCACTCCAGCGCGGACACCAGCGCGAGACTCCCGTCGAGCACCGCGCTGCGCCACCTCGCCCACCACCACGGGCCGGTCAGGGCCGTGGCGCGGTCTTCCCCCGTCGTGGTCATGCGTCCAGCCTACGGGCGGCAGGGTGCGCTTTTCCGGTGAGTTTCGCCTACTGGCCTACACCACACTGCGTAATCGAATAACAACAAAACCCACCGGTATCCCTCGAACTGCTGAACCACGACCGCTCGACACCGGAACCCCACATTCCGGCCGGACGGTATTCACATGGCACATTCACCCGGCAAGTACACGGACTTCGAGGGACTCAGGGAACGGGCGGTCGCGCTGCGGCGCGGGGGCTACAGCCTCCGGCAGATCCGGGACGAGCTGAAGATCTTCAACAACGACATCCTCAACCAGCTGGTGAAGGGCGAACCGCCACCGGAGTGGACGAAGCGCCCACGAGCGAAGGACGGCCTGCGGGAGAGGGCACGGGAGCTGCGGCTGCAGGGCTGGACGTACGACCGGATCGAGGCGGAGCTGGAGTGCTCGCGGAGTTCGGTGTCGCTGTGGGTGCGGGATCTGCCGAAGCCCGAACGGCGCGCCCCGGCGGAGCAGGCCGGGCTCGCGGCCCGAAAGCGCCGGGAGCACGAACCGGCAGTACGTGACGAGGAGCGCCGGCAGACCAAGGCTGCCGCAGGCGCGGCGGTCGGCAAGCTCTCCGACCGCGAGCTGTTTCTGCTCGGCGTCGCGCTCTACTGGGCCGAGGGTGGCAAGGACAAGCCCTACGCCCGCCGCGAAAACGTCGCCTTCATCAACAGCGACCCGGACATGATCCGCGTCTTCCTGGCTTGGCTCGACCTCCTCGGAATCGAGCGGGAGCGACTCAGGTTCAGCGTAATGATCCACGAAACGGCGGATGTTGCGGGTGCGGAGCAGTACTGGGCCGACCTCGTCGGCGCCGACGGGGCCTCGTTCAACAAGACCACCATCAAGAAGCACAACGCCAAGACGGTTCGAAAGAACGTCGGCGACGCCTATCGGGGCTGCCTGGTGGTCAAGGTCCTGAAGGGCGCCCACTTGTACCGTCGCATCGAGGGCTCCTGGTACGGCATAGTGTTGTCCGTGCGTGAGGCCGATCAACGAAATCGGACATAGCGCACAAACGTTCCCGGATCGTCTAAAGGTAGGACAAACGGTTTTGGTCCGTTGAATGAGGGTTCGAGTCCTTCTCCGGGAGCATGACAAGTAGTGGGGGCCGCGATGGAAGTACGGGGGCGCAGCCACAAACCCCCCG
>NZ_JBHYKH010000275.1:3937-5564 GCF_042741275.1 Streptomyces sp. NPDC058964 | reverse complement strand
CTGCTACGCTCCGGCCCCCCGGCCCGCGCGCGCGGCCCCCAACTCCCATGTCCCCCCGGAAACGCCCCGGTATCCTGCGGATGTCACCCCCCACCCATCCAAAGCCGAAGGGCAACCCCGTGAGCGCCATTCGCCCGGCAGCCGTCGTCGTTCTCGCAGCGGGTGAGGGCACCCGTATGAAGTCGGCCACACCGAAGGTCCTGCACGAGATCTGTGGCCGTTCCCTGGTGGGCCATGTGCTCGCCGCCGCGCGTGAGTTGAAGCCCGAGAACCTGGTCGCCGTCGTGGGGCACGCCCGCGAGAAGGTCACCGAGCACCTGAACGGCGTGGACCCGCAGGTGCGGACGGCCGTGCAGGAACAGCAGAACGGCACCGGGCACGCCGTGCGGATGGCGCTGGAGGAGCTGGGCGGATCCGTCGACGGGACCGTGGTCGTGGTCTGCGGGGACACGCCCCTGCTGAGCGGTGAGACGCTGCAGGCGCTCGCCGCGACGCACCACGCGGACGGGAACGCCGTCACCGTCCTCACCGCCGAGGTCCCGGACGCGACCGGCTACGGCCGTATCGTGCGCGACGAGGCCTCCGGTGCCGTGACCGCGATCGTCGAGCACAAGGACGCCACCGCGTCGCAGCGGGCGATCCGGGAGATCAACTCCGGGGTGTTCGCGTTCGACGGGCAGCTGCTCGCCGACGCGCTCGGGAAGGTGCGGACGGACAACAGCCAGGGCGAGGAGTATCTGACCGACGTCCTCGGGATCCTGCGGGAGGCCGGGCACCGGGTCGGGGCGTCCGTGGCGGGCGACCACCGCGAGATCGCGGGGATCAACAACCGTGTGCAGCTCGCGGAGGCGCGCCGCATCCTCAACGACCGGCTGCTGGAGCGGGCGATGCTGGCCGGCGTGACGATCGTGGACCCGGCCACCACGTGGGTCGACGTGACCGTGTCGTTCGAGCAGGACGTGCTGGTCCATCCGGGTACGCAGCTGCACGGGGCGACCCATCTCGGGGAGGGGTCGGAGGTCGGGCCCAACACGCGGCTGAGGGACACCAAGGTCGGGGCGGGCGCGCGGATCGACAACACGGTGGCCGAGCGTGCCCAGGTCGGGCCGCAGGCCTCTGTGGGGCCGTTCGCCTATCTTCGGCCGGGTACCCGTCTGGGGCCGAAGTCCAAGGTGGGTACGTATGTCGAGACGAAGAACGCCTCCATCGGGGAGGGGACGAAGGTCCCGCATCTCTCGTACGTGGGGGACGCGACGATCGGCGAGCACTCGAACATCGGTGCCGCGAGTGTGTTCGTGAACTACGACGGGCAGGACAAGCACCACACCACGATCGGGTCGCACTGCCGTACCGGGTCGGACAATATGTTTGTGGCTCCTGTCACGGTGGGGGACGGTGCGTACACCGCCGCCGGGTCCGTGATCACCAAGGACGTGCCGCCCGGTTCGCTGGCCGTGGCCCGCGGCCAGCAGCGGAATATCGAGGGTTGGGTGGCCCGGAAGCGTCCGGGGAGCGGGGGGGGGGGGGGGGGGCCGGGGGGGGGCGCGCGCGGGCCGCCCGCGGTCGGTGGCGCGCACGGTGGGGCAAACACACCGGGGCGCGGTGATATGGGCCCGCCCCCCCCCAC
>NZ_JBHYKH010000275.1:0-3927 GCF_042741275.1 Streptomyces sp. NPDC058964 | reverse complement strand
GGCGGGCGCGCGCGCCCGCGCGCCCCCGCTGATAATCTGGGGGGGGTGGCGGCCCGCTCGGGGGCGGGGGCGCCGGCCCGCGAGGCCCCCCGAGGCGGCTTCCCGGCAGGGCACGAGCGAGGACTGACCGGAAACGGGTGCTCCAAACACGGCGTACCGTGATAAGTGCCCACCCGCACCCCACCAGCTGAGTCGGCCTCTCACGCCCAGCCGAGAGGTCGCTCGACACCCAGCTGTGACACCTCTGAGGAGACAGTGCTGTGACCGGGATCAAGACGACCGGCGAGAAGAAGTTGATGTTCTTCTCCGGCCGCGCACACCCCGAGCTTGCCGAGGAGGTCGCCCAGCAGCTGGGTGTCGGGGTCGTCCCGACGAAGGCCTTCGACTTCGCCAACGGCGAGATCTATGTGCGGTACCAGGAGTCGGCGCGTGGTGCGGACTGCTTCCTGATCCAGAGCCACACGGCTCCGATCAACAAGTGGATCATGGAGCAGCTGATCATGATCGACGCGCTGAAGCGTGCGTCGGCCCGTTCGATCACGGTGATCGTTCCGTTCTACGGCTATGCCCGGCAGGACAAGAAGCACCGTGGCCGTGAGCCGATCTCGGCGCGTCTGATCGCCGATCTGATGAAGACCGCGGGTGCCGACCGCATCCTGACCGTGGATCTGCACACCGACCAGATCCAGGGTTTCTTCGACGGTCCGGTGGACCACCTGTTCGCGCTTCCGCTGCTGGCCGACTACGTGGGCCGGAAGGTGGACCGGGACAAGCTGACGGTGGTGTCGCCGGACGCCGGCCGTGTGCGGGTGGCAGACCGGTGGTGCGACCGTCTCGGTGCGCCGCTGGCGATCGTGCACAAGCGCCGTGACAAGGACGTGGCGAACCAGGTCACGGTCCACGAGGTCGTGGGTGAGGTCCGGGGCCGGGTGTGTGTGCTGGTCGACGACATGATCGACACCGGTGGCACGATCTGTGCGGCCGCGGACGCGCTGTTCGCGCACGGTGCGGAGGACGTCATCGTGACGGCGACGCACGGTGTGCTGTCGGGTCCGGCGGCGGACCGGCTGAAGAACTCCCGGGTGAGCGAGTTCGTGTTCACCAACACGCTGCCGACGCCGGGTGAGCTGGGCCGGGATCTGGACAAGCTGACGGTGCTGTCGATCGCGCCGACGATCGCGAGTGCGGTCCGTGAGGTGTTCGAGGACGGTTCGGTGACGAGCCTGTTCGACGAGCAGTGATCTCCGTCCGCCTCTGCGGTTGATCGATTTTTCTGCGGCCTCCCGCGCCGAGTAGACTGCTTCAGTTGCTCGGCGAGGGAGGCCGTACGCGTGCGTACGGCGGTCCGTTATCGACGCGCTCTTCGTAGCAGGCCGTTCGTGGCCGGGTGACCACGTCCCATCTACCTCTACGAGGAGTGATCATGTCCGAGGTCAAGATCTCCGCCGAGACCCGTACCGAGTTCGGCAAGGGTGCCGCCCGCCGTATCCGTCGTGACAGCAAGGTTCCCGGTGTCCTGTACGGCCACGGCTCGGACCCGCTGCACCTGACCCTTCCGGGCCACGACCTGCTGCTCGCGCTGCGTACGCCGAACGTCCTGATCTCCCTGGACATCGACGGCAAGTCCAACGAGCTGGCGATCCCGAAGGCCGTGCAGCGCGACCCGCTGAAGGGCTTCCTGGAGCACGTCGACCTGCTGCTGGTCAAGCGTGGCGAGAAGGTCACGGTCGAGATTCCGGTGCACGCCGAGGGCGAGCTGGCCGCCGGTGGCAACCTGCTCGAGCACGTTCTGAACGCGCTGCCGGTCGAGGCCGAGGCCACGCACATCCCCGAGGGCCTGACGGTGTCGGTCGAGGGTCTCGAGGCCGGTGCCTCGATCCTCGCCAAGGACATCACCCTGCCGTCCGGTGTGACGCTGGCCGTCGACGAGGACGCGGTCGTCCTCCAGGTCCTGGCCGCGCAGGCCGAGGAGGCCCCGGCCGAGGGCGAGGCCCAGGCCGAGGAGGCCGCCGAGGCCTGATCCTCGCGGCAGTAGTGCGTGTCAGCCGCTGTTCCCCGGCAGGGGGCAGCGGCTGTCGCGCGTGTCAGGGAGACTTATCGAGGACGCGTGTCGGCGCGTATCAAGGAGACATGGACGTGAGCACCCCCGCCAATGCCCCGTGGCTGGTCGTCGGACTGGGCAATCCCGGTCCCGGCTACGCCATGAACCGGCACAACGTCGGTTTCATGGTGGCCGATCTGCTGGCCGAGCGGATCGGGGGGAAGTTCAAGCGTGCGGGCAAGGCGCAGGCCCAGGTGGTGGAGGGGCGGATCGGGCCTCCGGGTCCGGCGAACCGGCGGGTGATCCTCGCGAAGCCCATGTCGTACATGAACCTGTCGGGCGGTCCGGTGAACGCGCTGCGGGACTTCTACAAGGTGCCGGTGGCCAACATCGTGGCGGTCCACGACGAGCTGGACATCGACTACGGGACCCTGCGCCTGAAGCTGGGCGGCGGGGACAACGGGCACAACGGGCTGAAGTCGATGACGAAGGCGATGGGGGCGGACTATCACCGGGTGCGGTTCGGGATCGGGCGGCCTCCGGGTCGTATGCAGGTGGCCGATTTCGTGCTGAAGGACTTCTCGTCGGCGGAGCGCAAGGAGCTGGACTACCTCGTGGACCGGGCGGCCGACGCGGTGGAGTGTCTGGTGATCGAGGGGCTGGAGCGGGCGCAAAGCTCGTACAACTCCTGACTTGTCCGCCTGGCGGGCGATCGGGAGTTGACCGATCGGACAGCCATGGCCAATGATCCCGGCCATGCCTGCCACAGCCACCTCTTCCCGTCAGGCCTCGGTCGCCGCGCTGCGGTTCGGGCGGCTCGCGGCGATGGGTGCGGTCGCCGCGCTGATCCTGATCGCGGGGGTGTGGGGTTCCTGGGGAACCGCACAGCACGTGATGCTGACGAAGGGGCGGGAGCGGGGCACGATCAGGGTGGTCCGGTGTGACGGAGCCACGTGTTCGGGCCCGTTCACGCCGGTGTCGCCGGGGGCGCAGCCGCGGGGGCGTGTCGTCATCGAGCAGCCGGTGGCGGTGCGCAAGGGGCAGACGTACGCCGTGATCGTGAAGCCCGACTCGGATGTCGTCGTGCGGTCGGGTCCGGCGGGGGTCCTGTACGCGTGGGTGCCGCTGGGCGGGGCTCTGCTGCTCGCCGCGGTGGTGGTGGCAGGCGGTCTGCGTCTGACGCGGGCGGCGTGGGTGCTGGCGGGCTCGGGGGCCGTCCTGCTGACGGTGACCTGTCTGGCGCTCTAAGCCCTTCACCGCTTCCGGATGGTGCGGCGGGGGCCGCGGGGTGGGGCGGGGCCGGGGGGGGGGGGCTGGTGGCGGGGGTTGACCCGGGGTGCGGGCGGGGGGGGCGCGCGGGCCGAGTTCACGTCCGAGACCGGACTGCTTGAAGCCGCCGAACGGGGTCCAGTAGCGCACGCTGGAGTGGGAGTTGACCGACAGGTTCCCGGCGCGCACCGCGCTCGACACCCGCAGGGCGCGGCCGACGTCCCGGGTCCACAGCGAGCCGGAGAGGCCGTAGTCGGTGGCGTTGGCCAGGCGGACCGCGTCGGCCTCGTCCTCGAAGGGCAGGACGACGGCGACGGGCCCGAAGACCTCCTCGACGGCCACGCGCGCGTGCGCGTCCACGCCGGTGAGGACGGTCGGCGGGAACCAGTAGCCGGGGCCGCCCTCGGGGGCCTTGCCGCGGATCCCGTCGATGTCGTCGGGGACGTAGGAGCGGACGCGGTCCAGTTGGGCGCGGGAGATCAGCGGGCCCATGTCGGTGCTCTCGTCGGCCGGGTCGCCGACCCGGACGGACTCGATCGCGGGGGCCAGGAGGGCGAGGAAGCGGTCGTAGACGGAGCGCTGGACGAGGATGCGGGTGCGGGCGCAGCAGTCCTGGC
>NZ_JBHYKH010000274.1:0-11871 GCF_042741275.1 Streptomyces sp. NPDC058964 | reverse complement strand
CGGCCCGCCCGGCCGGGACCGGGGCCGTGGTGTGCCGGGCGGGGTCGTCCAGGAGGAAGGCGGCGCCCAGGGCGAGGGCGAGCGCGGAGAACCTCAGCAGGCCCAGAGCGTACGAGCCGCCGGGCTCGGCGCCGAGCAGGCGGCAGAGCACGGCCGGCAGCAGGCCCACCGTCCCTGCCGCGCCCAGCGTCCGCCACGGCAGGGTGCGCCAGAGCGCGGGCGTCAGCACCAGGGCCACTCGGCACGTCATCACCCGCCTCACTCGCCGCACCTGTCCGGCCCCGTGTGGGCGGGCACGTCGAGCAGTTCGGCCGCACGGGCCGTGGTGACCGCCTGCGACGTCAGCTCGGTCCAGTGCGCCTTCACCTTCGCGGCCACGCTGAAGAAGGGCTGGTGGAGCAGCGCGCGCACGACCTTGGTCTGGCCCGCCGTCATGGTCAGGGGGTCGGTCCGGGAGAGGACGGTCGCGTAGCCGGCCAGGCTGTCGTCGACCCGGACGTGGCGGAGGACGGACTCCGGGGCGGGCTGCCAGGCGAGGGACAGCCACATGATGGTGACCATCCGGCCGTCGCAGAGGCCACCCGCCGCCTTCTCGTTGCCCGCGACCAGTACCGAGGCCACGGCCGTGGAGAACTCGGGGACGCGGTTGCCGCCCCAGGAGGTGCCCACGGTCACCTGGTAGGGGGTGGTGGACGGGGCGAGCGCGGCGTCGTCGAAGAGGCCGTACCGTGCCTCCACCCGCTGCCTCACGACGAGGTGCTGCCCACGCGCGCTTGGAGACGGCGCTGGGGCTCGGCGCCGTGCGCGGGCGGCTGCGCGGGGCGAGGGGTGGATGTCCGGGAGATCGACTCCTGGCGGCCGCTGATGTGACTGGACACCTGGGTGTGCACGGCAATGGGTCCGTTCGGACAACCGTCGGCGGCTCCGGTCACAGGAGCGGCACCAGCGCTTGCACCCTTGCTCGACCTATTGCGCTCAGGAACTGGGCACCCTGCAGGTCCTCACGGCGGCCACGAAATGGTGCGCCGAGTGCCTTGAGCCCTTCTGCTCTCGCCGGTTCGGCAAGCCGGCGCGTCGTATGGTGCGGCGGGCCCGCCGATGGTTCGTCAGCCCGCGGCCCGCTGGAGACCGTCGAGGATGAGGTCCAGTCCGAATTCGAACTCGTCGCCGTAGGCGTACCCGGGGCGCATGACGTGAGCGGTCGCGATCTCGGCCAGGTACGGGTACTCGCCGTCGCCGAAACGGCCCATGATGGCCCCGGCCAGTTCGGCGGTCTCCTCCGGGGTGTCGAAGGGCAGGTTCTTCTCCTGCAGGGCGAACCCGTAGATGTAGCTGTCGAGAACGGAGACGGCGTGGGCGGTCAGAGCGAGGGAGAATCCCCCCTGACGCAGGCAGCCGAGAACGGCGTCGTGGTGACGCAGTGTGGCCGGGCCCGGTGCGGACCGTGACTCCATCAGCCCGATTGCCCAGCGGTGCCGCGACAGTGCGAGGCGCATGGAGACCGCTCGCTGCCGCATCGCCGCTCGCCAGTCCTCGCCCGGGGTGGGCAGGTCGACCTCACCGAAGACCAGGTCGACCATGCCGTCGAGCAGATCCTCCTTGTTGGCCACATGGTTGTACAGGGACATTGCCTCGACTCCGACGGCCTCGCCGAGCTTGCGCATGCTGAGCGTGTCCAGGCCGCCGGTGTCGGCGAGTTCGACGGCGGCATGGAGCACCCGCTGCCGGGTGAGTGCCTCACGGTTCGGTTTCGGGGTGGCACGTCGGATCACGGTGGACGGTCGCTTCCTCTCGTGGACTCTCAGCGTTGACGAGCTTACGCCGTAAGTGCTGTACTTACGCCGTAAGTACTACTTACGCTGTAAGTAAGCGGAACGTGGAGCAGAGACCATGCGGAAGATGAGCGAGCCGATCGAAACCATCGGTGGGACCGGAACGATGGTGGCCGTCGTGCAAGAGCGCTACGGAGCCGAACCGGAAGGCGTGCTGCGCCTGGCGCGGCTCGCCCGGCCCGCCATCGGGCCGGGCGAGGTGCTGGTCCGGGTGAGCGCCTCCAGCGTGGACCGTGGCACCTGGCACCTGATGGCCGGCCTGCCGTACGCGGTCCGCCCCGTGAGCGGGCTGCGCAGGCCGAAGCTCCCCAACCCCGGCCGCAACTTCGCCGGCGTGGTCGAGGCGGTCGGCTCCGACGTGACCGCGTTCGCGCCCGGCGACGAGGTCTACGGCACGGCAGCCGCCACGCTTGCCGAATACGCCGTCGCGCGTCCCGACAGGATCGCTCCCAAACCGACCGGACTCACCTTCGAGGAGGCGGCGACGGTACCCGTCAGCGCGCTCACCGCACTCCAGGCGGTCCGCGACAAGGGCAAGCTCCAGGAGGGGCAGCAAGTCCTGATCACCGGAGCCGCCGGCGGAGTGGGAACCTTCGCCGTGCAACTTGCCCATGCCCTCGGTGCCCGGGTCACCGCCGTCGCGAGCAGCGCCAAGCTCGAAGCCGTACGGGTGCTGGGCGCCAGCCACGTGATCGACTACACCCGCGAGGACTTCCTCGCCGGCCCGCGACGCTACGACGTCATCATCGACGTAGCAGGCAACCGCAGCCTGCGGGATCTACGTCGCGCCCTCGCCTCCCGCGGCAGGCTGGTCATCACCGGCGGTGAGACGAACGGCCTCTGGCTCGGCGGCACCGACAGGCAGCTTCGTGCACAGATGCTGTCCCCGTTCGTCGGCCAGCACCTGGGCACCTTCATTGCCTCCGAGGACGCCGCTGGGCTGCGCGACCTGACTGCTCTCATCGACACGGGCGCGCTCAGGCCTGTCGTGGACCGCGTCTACCCGCTCGCCGAGACCGCCGCAGCCGTCCGGCGTCTTCTTGACGGCCGCGTCACGGGCAAGCTGGCACTCGCTCTGCCCGCCGAGTGAGGTCATGGGCCATAGCCCGCCGGGGGACCTCGTGGCCGTCTCCGTTTCTGGTTCCGTCCGCCGTCTGTCCGCTGCCGCTGCCGCTGCTGTGTCGGCCGCCTTGGCGGGGGCGGACGCCCATCGGGCCGCCGCGCTTCCCGGCCGGGACCGTACGGCGTTCGCCGGCACCTTCATCCACGGCGATACCCAGTACGGCACGGGCCTGGCCACACCCCTCGACCACGCGCTGGACACGCTGCCGGCAAGACCCCGTACGACCGTCGCACAGAAGACGGTGCTCTCGCATTGCGGGGCCGGGCTCCGCCGGCCCGGTCCCATGCACATCCATCGATGAGACCGGACTTCACACGAGGGACGTGCGCGGCCGGATCCCGGCCGCGACGGGTGAGCGAGAGCGAGGAGCAGGCCCGGTTCTCCGTACGCACATGGACCGAAGAGCAGCAACACAGCTGCGCTGCACCTCAGTTGGCCCGTTGGAACGCCCGGCTGCGCCGCGAACGGGGGATCGCAGCCCTGCCCGGAAGGTCCGTTCATGAAGACCATCCGGGATGAACAGAAGAGACAGAACACGGACCGTGCCCTTCGGGAACTGCCAGGAGGCGTCCTGGCTCGGGTGCTCGGCGACCTGACGTTGGCTCGGGCGTGGCGGACGGTTCCACCCCACTCGCGTCCGCCCTGAAGGTGGTGGTGCCGACCGGGCGGCCCGATACGCCGACGTGGATTCCAGGTCCACTGGGCCGGCGCGGGGCGCGTTTCCGGTTGGCGACGCTGCTCGCGGTGAGCACGTGCGCGACCATGAGACTAGACCCGGTGATCGCCTGAGAGGGGCCGGTGACGGCGACGCATCCGCTGTGCGCTACGGTGACTCGCTTTTCCCTTACACCTAGGGGGGTTTGATGCGGAGAACCGCAGCGGCCGCGAGTGCCGTCACCGCACTCGTGCCGCTTGTCCTGGCCGGCGCTTCGACGGCGTCTGCCGCGGCCAAGGGGTCGCTCACCGTCAGAACGTTGGACCGGAGCGGCAAGGCGGTCTACGCCCAGGTGGCGGTCTACAACACGAAGACGTACGACTTCCGCTTCATCGACAGCAACAAGAAGACGTCACTGCCCAATGGCAGATACGAGATCGTCACGTCCTTCGTCGGCGGCAACAGCGAGGATGCCGTCGTCGGCGGTCACAGTGTGAAGGTCTCCGGGGCCACGACGAGCACCTTCGACGCCAGGAAGGGGCGTGCGGTCAAGGTCTCGCTCAGTCCCAAGCCGGGCAGCGGATACGACCACACGGTCACCGCGGCCGTCTGCGCCACCGACAACAGCCCTGCCACCATGAGCATTTCGGCGGATGCCGGGGACCTGTACGTCATCCCGAACAGCAGCAAGGCCTACGAGCTGTCCTACGGCACCACGTACGAGCCGCGGTCGACGAGTGGCGGAGACTTCTGGCTGGCGTCCGCCACGCACAGCCGCGGCCTGCCGTCGGGGGTGTCCGCGACGCTCGCGAAGTCCGGGCTGACCACCCTCAAGGTGTCCGCGCGTTCCGGCCCCGACAGCGGACAGGCGCGGTTCTCGTTCAACGGCGAGTCGACGGGTGGCAGCGACTGCTCTTCGTCCACGAACATCCTCGACTTCCAGCGTGACCTGCCCGACTCCTTCAGCGTCCATCTCCCGCCCGGCCAGTGGGCGGTCGGCCGGCAGAGCCACGACTTCATCTACGACGGGTCCCACAAGTACGCCGCCGGCAAGACGACCTCGCTGACTCTCGGCCACGCGGTCTGGGGGCCCGGCGGGCAACTGCCGTACACCTGGTACCACCAGCTGTACTTCGGGGACGACAACCCCTTCGCCGACCCCAGGTTCCCGGCGGGCGGGATCCTGGCCTCCGGCACCGTGAAGCTGACCCACGCGGGCAAGACGCTCTACTCGCACAAGTACACCCCCTCGCAGGAGATCGGCCCGCATCCGCGGATCCCCGAGAAGGGCTGGTACACACTCACTGAAACCGGCCATCGCGGTGGCCTGCCGTCCGGCTCGCTGTCGACGTCCTCCGGTCTCTCCCTGCACTTCTACGCAGACCCGAGCAAGAATCAGCAGGTCCGGGAGTACATCACCCGGTTCTGGCCCGAGGCTCTGAACTCCAGGAACCAGGCGGCTGCAGGGTCGACCACCACCGTCGACCTGGGCATGCAGCGCCTCGGCACGGGCGACAGCACGATCGGCCGGTTGTCGGACAGTGTGAAGTCCGTGCGCGCCTGGTACACCACCGACAACGGCGCCCACTGGATCGCCGCCACCGCGAAGCTGTCCGGCGCCAAGTGGACCATCGCCGTCCACAACACGGCGTCCGGCCGTATCGGCCTGCGCTCGACGGTAACCGACACCCACGGCGACAGCTCGACGACAACGGTGTACAACGCGTACGCGGTGAGCTGAGGACCGCCGGACCCGCCACTGTCACACCGGCGGCCCGCCCGAGGGGTTTCCCGGACGGGCCGCCGGCCGGCGTTTGCGGTACCGCAGCGAGTGACCACCACCTCAGCGACCGGGAGCGCCCCGCACCGGCCATCGGGTTGACCGGGTTCCGCTCGGCGGCCTGGACGTCCATGGCAACGGCTGGTGCCGGGGCTGCGGAGCGATGAGGTGGCCGAGCCGGCCAGGATCTTCCCGCAGTCGAGACCGCAGACGGCAGGCCAGGGCCGTCGATCACTTGACGCGCGCGTCGATGGCCGGCGCGCACTCCATCGCCTCCGCATGCGTGGTGTTCACCTTCATGGCCGCGCCCTGGGGGACCATGTCCGCGTTGGAGGCGCGATCCCGAGGTCCGATCGCCTCGTGCGCCCTCACGGTCTGCGGCCGTCGCAGCGTCACACCTGATGGGACGAGGGAGCGTCTGGAGAGGCTGCACGAGATCGCGCGAGGTAGCTGATCATCTCCGCCGGTCGATGTGGAACCTCGGCGCGCCTGCCCGCATCTAGTTGTCCGGTGAGGCAGGAGCGGCGGCACTCGGCCCCGCGGGAGTGGTGTCACCCAGGGGGAGATCTCATGTCACGGCGGACAGCGGCGGTCTGCGCGGTCGGCCTGGTGATGCTGCTGGGTGCCGCTGCCTGCGGCCAGAGCGACAGCGCCTCGGGAACCCGGGTTGCCGCATGCGGAACGCCTCAGCTGAGCTGGAAGATGACTCTTCTCACGGGCAAGCCGCACAACACGCCGACGGCGATGCTCAGCGCCGCGCACAAGGGATCGAAGCCTTGCGCCTTCGACGGCTACCCGGAGCTCAGTGTGTACGTCGGCAAGGGGGCGTCGGCCGACTCCAAGCCGAAGGAGTCCACGCCGGTCCATCTGGTGCTGAAGCCGGGCCACAGCATCGCGATCCCGGTCTTCTACGACGCGATCGGCTCGCCGTCCGGGTCCTGTGAGGTCATGGCCGAATACAACCCTCGTGTCGACGTGCGGCCCCCGCACCCCGCGGCGCACGACTACGGCTCTCGCGTGCAACTGACCGATGCGAAGGGGCACCACCGGCGGGCACAGGTGTGTGACCTCGACATGCTGCTGGGAGCACCCCAACTGCATTGACGCAAAGGCGGATAAACGGTGTGCATTCGCACGCCCACCATGCGATCATGACGGCTGCGACCGCTGACCACGGTCGATCGAAAGCCGCCGTACGGCGGCACGGGGAACGCATGACCTATCGGGGGTTGCTGTTGCGCGCGGTGAGCGCGGAGCAGGTCGTCGGCGGAAGATCACGCGTCGGACTCCGTAGCAGTGTCCCGCCTGCTGTCCCCCAGCAGGCGCCTGCCCTTCAAGTCCTCGTGCCGTCCGGCCTGCCTCTTGGAGAAACCTGAATGCAGAAACCCGAAGCGCTCTGTGGACGAATACGTCTCGGGGCTGCCGCGGTGCTGAGCGCCGTGGTGCTGCTGGGCAACGCCGCTGCGGCCCAGGCCGATACCGCGGCCCCTGTCCCCGGAACCCCCACGCCGACCGTGTCGGGGCTCATGCAGAGCGCTGCCCCCGCACCGAAGCCGCCGACCGGCCCGGCTCCCACAGACTCGACCGGCCCGTCCGCCGCGCCCTCGTCATCGGACGCGGCTGTGCTGGACGCCGACGACGACTGGACGGTCAAGGCCGCCATCCGCTTCTGGACTCCCGAGCGTATGGACTCGGCCACCGACCCCTCGGGTCGTACCGTCCCGCCGGACGGATTGGCGGCAGCGGCCCAGAGGCCCTCCGGCAACGGCATCACCGCCCAGCACTTCAAGGGCATCAAGTCCGTCGGCACGATCTTCAGCAAGGACAAGGGGCTGAAGGGGCACCGCTGCACGGCCAGCGTGGTGCGCAGCGGTGGGCACAACCTGATCCTCACGGCGGGGCACTGTGTCGGCTCGAATTCCATGTTCGTGCCCATGTACGACCACACCAAGACTGCGGCCGCGCAGCCGTACGGGGTCTGGGCGGTCGACAAGTGGTTCCGCGACAAGAGGGCCACCTGGGACAAGGCCAAGACCTCCGACCTGGACTACGCCTTCGCGAGCCTGAAGGCGAACGGCCGTCGGAACGTCCAGGACGTCGTGGGCGCCAACACCCTGGCCCAGACGCCCGGTTACGCCAACAAGGTGACCGTCGTCGGCTATCCCAGGCTCGCGCACAACCCGCCGGACCAGGCGGTCCGCTGCCCCGACATCTACACGACCGCACTGTCGGGCTACTACCAGATGCAGATCCACTGCGCCGGGATGTGGGGCGGGGTCTCCGGTGGGCCGTTCTTCTCCGAGCTCGACGCCTCCGGCAGCACCGGCACGATCATCGGCAACGTGGGCGGGTTTCTTCAGGGCGGCCCCGATGTGCCGGGGTCGGACCCGCGGTACAACGAGATCACCTACAGCCCGTTGCACGGTGACCGCTTCTTCCGCCTCTACGCCGATGCCCAGCAGGGCCGCAACCCCGACTACGGTCCGTACCATCAGCCGTCGCTGCCCTACACCATGGGCTCCGGCGAGACCTGGAAGCACGCCGGCCTGATGGCCTCGGGCGACTTCGACGGCAAGGGCCACAGCGACATGGTCGTGGTGTGGTCCGACGGCGAGGTCACGCTCTACAGCAGCGACGGACGCGGCCACTTCACGGGCGAGCGGCAGTTGCTGCCCAAGAACTCCACTTGGAAGAACGCCAAGACCATCACCGCGGGCGACTTCACCGGGTCGAACCGCTTCGACTTGTTGGTCCGCTGGGCGGACGGCGAGGTCACACTCTACGGAGACATCGGCACCAAGGGCCTCGACTGGGCAGGCACCCAGATGATCAAGCCCAACGACCTGTGGAAGAACGCGACCCAGATCGTGGCGGGCCGCTTCAACACCTCCCAGGACGTCACCGACCTGATCGTGCGGTGGGTGGACGGCAAAGTGACCCTCTACACCAACGTCAGCGCGGGCACCTTCGGGCAGGAGCACAAACTCAAGGGCAAGAACGACACGTGGAGGGACGCCACCCTTCTCACCAGCGGTGAGTTCTCCGGCAACCAGACGTGGGACCTCATGGTGCGCTGGACCGACGGCGAGCTCGACAACTACGTCGGCACGTCCACGTCGGGCCTCGGCACCGAGCAGCGCATCTTGAACTCCAACGGGCTCTGGAAGCACGGCACGGTCATGACGACCGGCGACTTCACGGGGAACCACCGGACCGACGACATCGTCATCCGCTGGTCCGACGGCGAGACCACCATGTACATGGACACGGGTGCCGCCCACCTCGGCAGCGAGGAGACCCTGGTCCACGCCGGCTGAGCCCGGGGGCCGCGCGTCACACCCGATGCCCTCGGCACGCGACGGTGCCGAGGGCATCACGTATGCGGCTACCCCCGACCGTCCCCCGGCGTGACCGGTGGCTACAACGTCGTCCACGTGCCGACCGCCGGGGCATCGCAGGCAGGCCTGGCCGAGGCGCACGACGTCCGGGGTGCGGTATCTCAAATAGCTTGACCGTGCAACTAAAATGAGAGTGGCGTGCGACCCTCTTGCGGGCACGCCCGCCCGTACCTCACACCTCGCAGGCTCACGTTGTTCCGTCCTCCGGCCGGTCCGCGGTCATCAGGCAGGCGATGGATTCGTCGATGCGCAGCATCCGGCTCTCGCTGCCGGGCGCCACCTTCTCGAACGTGCGGCCGAGGAAGGCCTGCAGAGCCGTGGCCGGCGCCGACACGACCGTGCTCACCTCGGGCGAGCTGATGCGGATGTGTACGGCGCCCTTTCCGGCCTCCAACCGGTGCGGCTGGACGGGTACCGGCCATGTCTGCACGTCTCCGAGGCCGGCCGGCCGCATCAGGCCCTCGGCGAGCAGATCGCGCGCGAAGACCCACTTCACCGGTGGTGTGATGCCCGTGTCCAGCACCATGTGCACGCCGTACGGCTCATCTGTCACGTAATGGAAGGCGAGCGCCACCGGCACGGTGACCGACCCGTTGAGGAGGACGGTGCCTTCGCACCGGCAGCTGACGCCGGGTTCCTGGGAGGACGGCGTATCGGGAGGGGAGGGGGGTTGGTTGCTCATGTTCTGCTCTGCTTCGGGGCGGCGCCGGTGGCAACCCGACGCGGGCTCGTTGCCCCGCCGGCAGCGCCGAGCTGGATGCTGTCGCTATGGCGGTGCCAACAGGTGGCCGGCCGTCTGCATTCCGGTTCGCCGGAGCAGGGGGCGCAGATGCGGGGTCGGACCCGTTCCGGTTGCCGGACAGGTGACGGCACATGACCAAGATCCGCCCACGCCTGCGGACGTGTCCTCGTTGCCGTCGACGCCCGCGGACGGCGAGCGTCCGGCCCGCGCGGCTGCACACACATGTCTCACACCTGGCGATCGCGCGGTTCAGCGGTCCGAGATCGGCAGATTCAGCGCGACCGTCTTGCCCTGGCCGTTGGGGGAGCTGTTCCAGGCCTCGGCCAGTGCCTCCACGATCATCAGGCCGCGGCCGTGCTCCGCTTCGGCGTTCTCCTGCTCGGCCAGGGACAAGGGCGAGGGAACCGGTGGGTTGCTGTCAGAGTCCCGTACCTCGAGCCGGATGTGACCGGGCAAGGCCCGCAGGCGGACGTTCACGTCGCTGCCGGCGTGAATGAGTGCGTTCGTCACGAGCTCCGAAACGACCAGCTCAAGGGTGTCCGACATGTCCTGCAAGTCCCATGAGCCCAGCTGGTCGCGTACGAACGTGCGAGCAGTCCTGACCCCGCGCAGATCACGGCGCTGAATGTGCAGGCCCGCCGCCCGTGGCTCGTCCTGACCCTGGGCTCCTCCGTACAGTGCGAGCAGCAGAGCCGCGTCGTCACGGTGCTGCTGTGGCGACGCGCAGACCTCCGCGGTGATGACGTCGGCGAGCCGCTCGAGATCGGGTGCGGATCCGTCGTCGCGCGAGCCGAGCAGGGCCTGCGCGCAGGTCTCCGGTTCGGCGTGCCAGCCGACGAGACCGTTGGTGTAGAGCATGAGGATCGAACCGGCCTCAAGAGTGTGCTCACGTCCTTGGCAGGTGTGCGCCGTGCAGACGCCCAAGGGCACGTTGGCGGGTGCGGCCAGGGCGCCGGTGCTCCCGTCGGGCCGTCGTACCAGGGGAGCGGGGTGCCCGGCCAGGGCCACCTCGGCGGTGCCGTCCAGCGTGTCCACCGCGACGACGCAACAGGTCACCGTGAGATCCGTGCCCAGCCTGGCGAGAAGCCTGCGGGTCCGGTCGATCACCGTGGTGGGGCGATGACCCTCGGTGGCATAGGAAGCCACCGCGGTGCGTACCTGCCCCATGATGGCGGCGCTCTCCATGGCGTGACCTTCGACATCGCCCACGACCAGCACGGCCCGGTCCCCTTCCAGAGTGATCACGTCGTACCAGTCGCCTCCCACCTCCGAGGTGGCGCCGGCGGGTCGGTACCGCGCCGTCGTGGTCAGCCGCGGCAGGTCCGGGAGCTGGGACGGCAGTAGGTGTCGCTGCAGGCATTCGGCCATCGCTCGCTGTTGCGCGGTCAGTTCGACGCGCTGCACCGCGGCTCCCAGCAGTCCTGCCATCATGCCGAGGAGGGCCCTCTCCTCGGGCGGGAAATCGCGCGTCCCGGAGAACGCCAGACAGCAGACCGCGACGACCTGCCTGCTGTAGGCGAGGGGCAGGTCGATGAGCTGAGCGTCGCCGATGAGCGGCAGGTAGGCCTCCGCCCGGGGTTCGTCCTCGGAAGGGGGGTCGGCGCCCGGCGACCGCGCCTCGGAGATGTACAGCGGGCGTCCGTCGAACGCCTCCGTTGCCGGAACCCGCTCCTTCAGCCCGACGCCGTGGAGGCCGCGCGCCATGCTCGTCGAGTCACCGCTGTGCCCGAGAACCCACAGGCGGCCCTCGCTCTCCGAGACCAGCACCAGGGCTCTGGCGCCCAACGGGGACATGACGCAGTACTGGGCCGCTCTCACGATGTCGTCCACGGTCGCGGCCCGGTTGAGCAGTTCGGACAGACGTCGCAGCGGGTACATCATGCTCGTGCCCGCGGACCCGGGCACGCTGGGCACGCCCCACCTCGGTGTGCACACGCTCGCATCGACGTCACGCTCCGGCGGGACCAGCATCGGCATCGGGCCCGCCGTCACGGCGACTCCGTCCGCGACGAGCCCCGTCAGAGCTTCGGCCAGCCGCTCCCCGATGTCCTCGAGCGTCGAACATTCGGCGGGCGAAAAGCCGCCGGCGGTCTCCAGCCGCAGCACGGTGAGGGCGCCGAAACGCCGGTTTTCGGAGATCACGGGGCCCGAGCAAGCGGCGTACGGATAGGGCAGTGCGTGTTCTTGGCCGGGTCCGGCCGGATCCGGATCCATCAGAACGGCCGCTCCTGCCGACCTCAGGGCGTGCGCCGTGGCGGACCGCGCGTCCGGTGCCATCCGCCAGGGGAACGTGTAGAGCGACTGGGGGCATCCGCCCGCCCGCGCGAGGCGGTGTGCGCCC
>NZ_JBHYKH010000273.1:3328-11925 GCF_042741275.1 Streptomyces sp. NPDC058964 | reverse complement strand
TCTCCCCGGCGCTGTCTCCCCTCCCCTGGGGGGGCGGCCCCCCCCCCCGCGCCCCCCCCCCCCGCCACCGGTTCAGGACGGCTTGGCCGCCGACACCGCGGTGACGGTGACCTTGTCGTCGCACTCGGCGAACTGGCCGTCCTTCAGGGCGACCTGGTGCAACCCGGAGCCGGGCAGACCGATCACCATCGTCGGATACACGACCGGCTTCGCACCGGACTGGCAGTAGCCGTCGGCCTCGCCCTGAACCTGTACGAACGTCAGCTTCACCCATGCCTTGGCCCCCGGCGCCACCGTGACCGGCGAGGCCGTGCCCGTGGGGGTCACCGCCAGCGGACGGTTGTGCTGGGGGGAACCGTTGCCCGCTCCGGCCACCGAAGGGTGCCCCTGCAGGACGCAGGCCTGTGCCGAGGTGTTGGTGAACTCGACCACCGCCGCCCCGGTCCCCGTGCCGTCCGGGCGATCGGCCGCCTGGTAGGCGCTCGCGTTCAGGGCGGTCACCGCGCACGTCTTCGGCGTCTTGCCCGACGAGCCGGATCCGCCGGAAGTGCTGGTGGGGGAGGACTTCGGCGTGCCCGCTTCGGAGGGCTTCGCACTCGGAGCGCCCGGTGTCGGCGTGGCGGACGCCGTGGTCGGCGTCTGCGACGGCGACTCGGCCCCGGACTCGTCGCCGCCCGGCTGGCAGGCGGTCACCACCAGCGCGGCGGACATGGCCGCCATCGCCATCGTCGCTCTGCGAATGTTCTTCCCGTACTGCATGACGCCCCCGATATCGGAATGCCCGGGCCGGCCCGCTGCCGGCACTCGTCCATGGAGACAGGTAAGCCGAAGCCCGGGTTTCCGCTGTTGATCGTCTGTGACACGGCGGTGACAAGAGCCGGGCCGGTGGTGCCGAGCCGTCGCGGTTCCACGACGAGTTCCGCCACCAGCCGATTGTGACGGCACTCACAAGCGGGCCGGACACCGCTCCTTCCCTGCTCGGGGGCCGGAGGTGACGTCCTGCGGCAGACTGCGGGCCGGCGGGCCGTCGCTCACCGGCCCCCGGCCCGCCGCCAGGGCGATCGCGATGCCGGCGGCACGGCTCAGGCGGTCAGCTTCCGGAGGACCTCCGTCGCCAGCGGAGCGGACGAGGACGGGTTCTGGCCGGTCACGAGATTGCGGTCGACGACCACGTTCGGCGCCCACGGCTCGCCGACCCGGACCTTCACACCGGCCTCCACGAGCCTGCTCTCGAGGAGCCACTTCGCCCTGCCGCCCAGGCCGGCCTGCGTCTCCTCGGCGTTGGTGAACGCGGCCACCTCGTATCCGGCGAAGGCGTTGGAGCCGTCCGCACGGACGGCGGCCAGGAGCGCGGCCGGGCCGTGACAGACCACGGCGAGCGGCTTGCCCGAGTCCAGGGCGTCGACGAGCAGCCGGCCCGAGGCCGCGTCGACGGCCAGGTCCTCCATCGGGCCGTGACCGCCGGGGTAGAAGACGGCCGCGTAGTCGGCGAGGTCGACGTCCTCCAGCGCGATCGGGTGTTCCAGCTCCGTCATCGCGGCGAGCCCGTCCGCGATCTCGTCGGCGCCCTCCCGGCCGCCGTTGACATCCGGCGCGAGGCTGCCCCTGTCCACGGTGGGAACAACACCGCCGGGCGTGGCGACGACGATCTCGTGGCCGGCGGCCCTGAACGCCCGGTACGGGGCGACGGCCTCCTCGGCCCAGAAACCGGTGGGGTGCCGGGTGCCGTCGGCGAGCGTCCAGTGGTCGACGCCGGTCATCACGAAAAGGATCTTCGACATGCTGATTCTCCAAGGGAACCACCGCGGACGCGGATCGTCAGCGCGGCGACGCCGACGAAGGTATGTCCGCAAGCCATAGCTTTCCAATGAGGAATCCAATGTCCGGCATAGGGAATCCAATGGATGGGAACGCGGTGTGCGGTCGTGGGCGTTACTGAACCACGGGAAGGGAGAAGGGCACATGACCACACTCCGCACCGCGGCATCCGTACGCTCCACCCCCGAAGGCCTCCTCTGGGAGCCCAGCGGCCGCTGGGTGCGCGGCCGCAAGGGCGGCATCACCGTGGTGGACAGCAGACACCCCGTCCTCGTCTGGGAGCCCGGCGTGCCCGTACCGCTGTACGCCTTCCCGCGCGAAGAGGTCCGCGAGGAGCTGCTGCGCCCGGCGAAGAACCCGCCGGCCGGTGCCCACACCGGCTCACGGATCTTCTACGACCTCGAAGTCGACGGCGAACCGCTGGAGAACGCGGCCTGGACCTTCCCCGCCGCCGACCTGGCCGGACACATCGCCTTCGAATGGTCCGAGCGCACCGGCCGCGGCCTCGACCACTGGTACGAGGAGGAGGAAGAGATCTTCGTGCACCCGCGCGACCCGCACAAACGCGTGGACGCCCTGGCGAGCAGCCGTCACGTCGTGGTCGAGATCGGCGGCACGGTGGTGGCGGACACCAGCCGCCCGGTGCTGCTCTTCGAGACGGGCCTGCCGACCCGCTACTACATCCCCCGTGAGGACGTGCGCCTGGATCTGCTCGTGCCCACGGCCCACGGCAGCGGCTGCCCGTACAAGGGAAGGGCCGAGTACTGGTCCTGGGGCGGCGAGGCAGAGGTCCCGGCCAACGTCGTCTGGAGCTACCCCGATCCGCTCCCGGCGGTCTCGGCGGTCAAGGGGTTCCTCGCCTTCTACAACGAAGCCGTGGACATCGTGGTGGACGGCGAACGCCTGGAGCGCCCCACCACACCCTTCAGCCGGACGCTCTCGACGCGCCCCACGGCCTGACGGGAGCCGCCTGCGCGGCGCCGGGCGGCCGCAACGATCTCGGCCATTCGCCCTGAAATCCACCGATGCGGGAGGCACCCTTGACAGCGTGCGTACTGTTTCGCGACGTTTGAGCCTTGCCGAGCAATTCGGAATCTCTGTCGTCGACCGCGGAACGAGCGCGTACACCGCGCGGATCGGCAGATGTCCAGAGAAGTGGCAGGACGCGGACATCGCGTCATAGGGGGGAGCGATCGCCGATGCGATCCATGAGCCATGTCCCACACGCCCGACCGGCCTGTGCCGCCACCGGTGTGGCACTCGCGCACTCCGCGGAAGGACGGTCGATCTGAGGTGGACATCACGATCCACAGACCCGGCGAGCTGACCGAGTCGCTGCGCCGGGCCTGGCACCGGGCGATGGACGAGTCACCGGAGTACGCCAACCCGTTCCTGGCCCCGGAGTTCGCGATCGGGATCGGCAGGCACCGCGGCGGGGCGAGAGTGGCGGTACTGCGCGAGGAGGGGGAGCCCGTGGGCTTCTTCCCCTACGAGCGCGACGCGTTGGGCGTCGGCCGGGCGATCGGCCTCGGCCTCTCCGACTGCCAGGCCCTCGTGCACCGCCCCGGAGTCGTCTGGGACGCGCAGGAGTTGCTGCGGGCCTGCCGGCTGTCCATATTCGAGTTCGACCACCTCGTCGAGGAACAGAGACCGTTCGCGAGGCATGTGACCGGGCGGTTCGCCTCGCCGGTGATCGATGTGAAGCCGGGTGAGGGCAGTTACGCGGAGTGGCTGCGCGGCTCGTACCCGGGGCTTGCCAAGACGACGTTGAAGAAGGAACGCCGTCTCGGGCGCGACGTGGGCGAGGTGCGGTTCGTCTTCGACGAGCGCGATCCGCGGATGCTGCGCACACTGATGCGGTGGAAGTCCGCCCAGTACCGCAGGACGGGCCGCATGGACCGGTTCGCCAGGCCGTGGATCGTCGACGTGGTGGACCATCTGTTCCACGTCCGCGAGGAGCACTTCACGGGCGTGCTGTCCGTGCTCTACGCCGGGGACCGGCCGGTGGCCGCCCACTTCGGACCCCGATCGAGCACGGTGCTCGCGGCCTGGTTCACCGCGTACGACCCCGAACTCCGCTACTACTCGCCGGGGTTGATGATGCATCTGCGGACGGCCGAGGAGGCGGGCCGCGACGGTGTGACGCTGGTGGACCTGGGGCGCGGTGACAAGGAGTACAAGGACTGGCTCAAGACCCGTGAGCTGCGTGTGGGGGAGGGGTTCGTGGCGCGGCCCCACCCCGTCGCGGCGGGGTACCGGCTGTGGCGCAGACCTGTGCGGGGCCTGCGGAACACGGTCCTGGCCCATCCGAAACTGCGGGATCCGGCCGACCGGCTGCTGAGGACGGTGGGCACGCTGCGCACCTCGCACCGGACGACCTCCGGCGGAGCGGCCCCCGGCGGCCGCTGAGCAGCCGGACCGGCAGCCGGTCGGCCACCGGGCCCACAAGGCCGAACGGCCGGCCGCCGCGCTCCGGCAGTACTCCTGCCCCGGACGGACGCCCGGTCCAGCCGACCGGCTGACGCACGGATCGCGCGAACCGCCGTCGGACCCACGCCTGTTGTCCGAGGCTGACGCACGCCTCGGGGACCGCTCACGGAAGGCGGGCACGCGGACCACGTCTCGCACTACCGCGGGCATGCGCTCCGGCACCCGGGCCGATCCGGACGCGGCGGTCGGCAGCCGCAACCGCGCACGCCGGCCGGCGGTTCATCCGTCACCTGGAGGCCGGCCACTACTACGGCACCGGCATCTCCCCGGCATCCCGTCACCGCGTGGGACACCGTCGTGGAGACGGACCCGCAGAAACGGCTCCCGGCGCCGACCCCGGTGCGGGAGCGGCCGCCGCGCTTCCTGCCGGACGCCCACTCCGACGTCGTGCACGCCCACAGCGTCTCCTCGCCCGGTGCTCGCGCCGGGCGGCCGGTTCGACTTCACCGGGCCCGCTCCACGGACGACTGGGAGGCACTCCCGCACGGCCGGCCCAGGATCCGGGTCACCCGGGCGGAGGTGAGCCGACCGGGCGACACGTTTGTCCGGTGGCCGTGCGTCCGCCTGCGCGTGACGATGACTGGGGACAGGAACGGGGCATCGCCGGGGAGCACACATGGCCGACACCCAGGTCCTGGTCGCGGGCGCGGGACCCGTCGGCCTGACGGCGGCGCTGGAACTGCGGCGGCGGGGCGTCGGCTGCCGTCTGATCGACCGGCTGCCGGCCCGGCCGCCCTACGCCAAGGCCGTGGGCGTCCAGCCGAGAACCCTCGAGATCTGGGACCGGTCCGGTGTCGTACGAGAGGCGCTGGACGCCGCGTTGCCGATGCGGGGACAGCTCGTCTACGTCAACGGGGCGGAACAGGCACGGGTCGAACTGGTGTTGCCGCCGCAGGTGCCGTACGGCTTCGCCGCGCTGCCCCAGTACGAGACCGAGCGCATCCTCGAGGAACGGCTGGCCCGGCACGACACCCTGATCGAACGGGGAACCGAACTCGTGTCCTTCGAGCAGGACGCGAAAGGGGTCACCAGCAGGCTGCGCACCGTCGCCGGAGCGGACCTGGAGCTGCGGTCGGAATTCCTGGTGGGGTGCGACGGAGCGCACAGCGTCGTACGCAAGCAACTGGGGCTGTCGTTCGAGGGCGGCGCGTTCCCCGAGGAGTACATGCTGGCGGACGTCGAGCTGGACTGGGACCTGCCGCCCGGCTACGCCGTGCGCGCCATGCACCGCACCGACGACGGGCCTGTCGACGACCTCCTCGTCTGCATCCCTGTGCCGGGGCGCTCCCGGTACCGGGTGTCGATGCCTGCCGCGCCGGACCTGGCCGGGGCCCGGCAGCCGGGAGCGGAGCCCGCGGACGGGGTCGTGCACGGCCTGGACGGCGATCGGATGCCCGGGATCGAGCACATCGAGAGGGCCCTCGACCGGCTCTTGCCCGGGCCGGCCGTCGCCTCGGCACTGCGCTGGTCGTCGGTCTTCCGGGTCGGCCACCGGATCGTCGACCGCTATGCCGACGGCCGGGTCTTCGTCGCCGGTGACGCCGCGCACATTCATCCGCCGACCGGCGCACAGGGCATGAACACCGGCATCCAGGACGCCCACAACCTCGCCTGGAAGCTCGCGCTCGCCGTCAGGGGTGTCGCGCAGCCGGGCCTGCTCGACAGCTACGACGCGGAACGCAGGCCCGTGGGGGAGGAGGTCGTGGGCCGCACCGTGCGCCACGCGGCCCAGGGCGTCCAGTCGGACCCCGACGACCTCGTCACGGTGCTGATGCGTGAGGCCCAGCTGCTGATCTCGTACCGGGACAGCGCCCTCGTCGAGCCGGCCGCCGACCACCCCGGACCGGGCCCGGGCGACCGCGCTCCCGACTGCAGTGGGCTGCGGGACCCGATCGCCGCCCACCCGCTGCGCCTCTACGACCTGCTGCGCGACCGGGACCACGTGCTGCTGCTCTACGCCGACCTCCCCGACCAGCTCACGGGATTCGACGAAGTGGCCGGTGCCGCGCGGGACGCGGCCCGGGGAGAGCTGACGTGCTACGGCCTGCTCGCCCCCCAGGTCGACGGGGCCGGGCTCCTCCTGCCCGTGGTCCACGACGCGGGCGCGGAGTTCCGCCGCGAGTACCGCGTAGACGGGCCCACCGCCCTCCTGATCCGTCCGGACGGCTACGTCGGGGTCCGCGCGGCTCCGATCAGCGGGGCCGGCGTGCTGTCCGGGCTTGCACGGGTGTTCGCCTGACCTTCCCCGTGCCACTCCGGAACAACTGCTCTATATGATCGTATGAAGATAAAATCTAGAGGTTTGCCCGGAAAGGGCCATGGCCTCGCCGGAGTGATCGATGCCCCGCAAGCGCCCGATGGACGACGGAGACGAGCTGCTGGCCAGACTCCGGTCGCTCACCGCACAGGCGCGCGAACGCGCGGAGCTGCAGCGCTCCCAGGTCGAGCTGGCCATCGCCCTGCAACGCGGCATGCTTCCCCGTGACCTGCCCGACACCCCGCGATGCCACGTGGCCGTCCGGTACGCGCCCGCCTGCTACGGACTGAACGTGGGCGGGGACTGGTACGACGCCTTCGTCATGCCCGACGGCCGGATCGGGCTGTCCATCGGGGACGTCCAGGGCCACAACATCGAGGCGGCCGCCTTCATGGGCCAGGTCCGGGCCGGGCTCCGTGCGCTCGCCTCCGTCACGAGCGAGCCCGGCGAACTCCTCACCCGTACGAACGACCTGCTCCTGTCCCTGGGCAGCGACCTCTTCGCCACCTGCACCTTCGTACGGCTCGACCCGTCCACCGGGGTGCTGGAGAGCGCGCGGGCCGGACACATCCCCTTCGTCTGGGCCATGGCGGACGGAAAGTCCGGCATCGCCGAGGACGAGGGGGGACCGCCCCTCGGCATCGAGAAGGGGATGGAATACCCCGTCGCCCGGTTCCGGCTCACGACCGGCGGGGTCGTCATCCTCCTCACCGACGGCGTCGTGGAGGGGCCCTCGCTGTACATCGAGGACGGGCTCGACCACGTGGTGCGGCTCGCCGGCATCGCGGCCGCCGCGGGCCTGGGCGCGGATGCGCTCGCCGCGGCCGTGATCAAGGGCGCCGAACTCGTGGGACACGAGGACGACGCCGCCGTACTGGTCGTGGGCCACGACGGGCCCGATTCTCAGCCCGGCCCTCAGCCGTAGGGCCGGACGTCGCGTCCCTCGCCTGGCCGACCGTGCGGCACAGGTGTGTGATGGCTGATGTGGTGCGTACCCGGGATCTGCGCCGTCCGGTCGTCTACGTCCTCCAGACGCTGGCCGTCGCCGCCTGTTACTACGGAGCGGGACGGCTCGGACTCCTGCGGCATCTCACCGTCCAGGACGCCGTGGTCACCCCCATCTGGCCGCCCACCGGCGTCGCGGTCGCCTGCTTCCTGTTCCTGGGCGTGGGCTGCTGGCCGGGCATCGCGCTCGGCGCCCTGCTCGTCATCATGTCCATCAGCCCGCCCGGCCCCGACGCGGCCGGCATCGTCCTGGGCAACACCCTCGCGCCCCTGTGCGCGTACCTCATGCTGCGCCGGGTCGGCTTCCGGACCGATCTGAGCCGGTTGCGGGACGGCCTCGCCCTGGTCTTCCTCGGGGCGCTGACCGCCATGCTGATCAGTGCGACCGCCGGCGTCGGCTTCCTCGTCCTCGTGGACAAGCTCGCCATGCACGGCGTCGGGCTCGTCTGGCTCGCGTGGTGGGTGGGCGACGCGATGGGCGTCCTGATCGTCACCCCGATCCTGCTGATGCTGTACACGATCCGCCGGCCGATCGGGCTGTCACGCTGGAAGGAGGCCCTGGTCGTGGGGCTCGTCGCCTGCGGCCTCATCCCCCTGGCCACACGCAGCTCCGTCAGCCTGCTGTTCCTTGTCTACCCGCTCCTCGTCTGGGCGGCGCTGCGCTTCCGGCTCGCGGGCAGCATGCTGTGCGCCCTCCTCGCCTCCGTCATGGCCACCATCGCGGCGACGGACCACATCGGCCCCTTCCGGCGGCTGAGCTCCGTCGAAGTGATGATGAAACTCCAGGCCTTCAACGGGACGATGGCGCTCACCGCGCTGCTCCTCTCGGCCGTGATCACCGAGCAGCGCAACACCAGGCTGTCCGTGGAACAGGCCTGCCAGGAACTGGCCGAAGTGCTCGAACATCTCACCGCGGGCGATTCCCCGCCCAGCCGTGCGCCGACGGACGAGGGGACCCGGCCGGGGCGACGCGGATCGGTGTGAAACGACGGGACCGGCACGGTCCGATACGCGAAGTACCCCCCTA
>NZ_JBHYKH010000273.1:0-3318 GCF_042741275.1 Streptomyces sp. NPDC058964 | reverse complement strand
GGATGGGTGACGGGGGTTCCGTTCGAGCGCCGGGCAGGCCTTGCACCTGCATCTCCCCGCAGGAAGCGGGACGTCTTTCCTTGGACCACCAACGCACGGCACCCCACCCCACCCGGTGTTCGGGCGGCGAGCTCAAGATCCACTCTACCGCATGCCACCTGGGTCCCCGCGCGGGGCGAGCCTCACCCTGCGGGCGCGCTGATCTCCCGCTTGAGGATCTTGCCGCTGGGGCCCGTCGGCAGGGCGTCCATCAGCCAGACCTCGCGCGGATACTTGTACGCCGCGACCCGGTCCTTGACGAACTCCCGCAGCTCCGCGGGCGTGGCCTCGGCGCCCGGGCGCAGGACCACCGCGGCCGCGACGTCCTCACCGAGCCGGTCGTGCGGCACGCCCAGCACGGCCGCCAGCGCGACGGCCGGGTGCTCGTGCAGCACCTCCTCGATCTCCCGCGGGTAGACGTTGTAGCCACCGCGGATGATCATGTCCTTCTTGCGGTCGACGATGTACAGATAGCCGTCCTCGTCCCGCCGGGCGAGGTCACCGGTGCGCAGCCAGCCGTCCGGTATCGCGGTCGCGGTCTCCTCGGGCAGGTTCCAGTAACCCTTCATCACGTTGGGACCGCGCACGGCCAGTTCACCGACCTCGCCGGGGGCCACGTCCTGGCCCTTCTCGTCCAGCAGCCGGACCTCCACGTCCCGGATCGGGGTGCCGACCGATCCCGGCTTGCGCGGCCGGTCGGGGTGGTTGAAGGAGACCACCGGGCTCGTCTCCGACATGCCGAAGCCTTCCAGCACCATGCAGCCGAAGCGCCGTTCGAACCCGTGCAGCACCTCCACGGGGAGCGAGGCACCGCCGGAGACGCACGTCCGCAGCGTCGACACGTCCGCCTCGGCCGGGTGCTGCAGCAGCGCCGCGTACATCGTCGGCACCCCCTCGAAGACCGTGGCCCGGTCGCGGGCGATGGCGTCCAGCACGGCCTGCGGGTCGAAGCGGGGGATCAGGGTGAGCGAGGCGCCGGCGCGGACGGCCACGCTCATGGTGCAGATCTGCCCGAAGATGTGGAACAGCGGCAGACAGCCGACCACCACGTCGTCCGCCGTCATGCGCTGCACATGGACGGTGTTGACCTCGGTGTTGTGCCGCAGACTGGCGTGCGTGAGCGCGGCGCCCTTCGGACGACCCGTCGTACCGGAGGTGTACAGGAGCACGGCCACGTCGTCGCCGGCCGCCTGCGTCACCTCGGCCAGCGGCTCGTGACCGGCCAGCAGCGCGGTGAACGCGGCGGGCTCCACCGCGATGTGCCGCACCCCGGCGGCCGCCGCTCCCTGAGCGCCCTCACCGGGTGCCTGGTGCCACTCGAACAGCAGCACCGCCCCGGAGTCGTTCAGGTGGTACTCGGTCTCCCGGGTCTTCAGCAGCGGGTTCATCGGCACGACGATCGCCCCGGCGCGCAGGGCGCCGTAGTACAGCACGACGAACTCGGGGACGTTCGGCAGCATCAGGGCCACCCGGTCACCCGGCCGCACGCCCTCGGCCCGCAGCAGTGCCGCGGCGCGGGCGCTGCGCTCGTCCAGGTCGGCGTAGGTGGCGACCTGCGTTCCCAGACGCAGCGCGGGACGCTCCGGCTGCCGCTGTGCCGTCCGCACCAAGAACTCCGCCAGATTGGGCATGCCCCGCCTCCACGAATGTCACCGTCGAAATCCGCCGTTCACGTTCACGACATGGTGGTGCCGCCGCCGACGACGACCTATGGCAGGGACGACAGCGTCCCCGTCCGCCGGTTGTTCCCGGGAACAAAGGCAGGGCACTACACTGCGCCGATGGACTTCTCGGGTGTGGCCGCGTCGATGCACGCACGGCTTCCGGAACTCGGCGAGCGGCTGGCGGAGCGCATCCGCTCGGACGCCGCCGCATACAGGGACGAGTCGCTCCTGCCCTTCGACTCGCTGCGCCGCTCGTGCACGGCCAACGCCGACCTGGTGCTGAGGCACTTCCACCGGGCCGGCCCCCCGGATCCCGGTCCGGCCCGTGACACCGGCCGCATCCGCGCCGAGCAGGGCATGCCGCTGGCCGACACCCTGCACGCCTACCGCATCGGCTTCGAGTTCCTGTGGTCGGAGATCGTCAAGGAGGCACGTACCCACCCGGAGGTCACGGACGCCGAACTGGTGGCCCGTTCCGCCGAGATCTGGTCGCTGTTCGGCCTCTTCGCCGAAGCCGTGGCGGACGCCCACCGGGAGACCTCCGCCGAGCTGACCCTGCAGCGCGAGGCGCGGCGCTCCGCCCTGGTGGAAGCGCTCTTCACCGGCGTGATCGCCGACCGCACCACCCTGTGGGAGGCCGCCCGCGAACTGGGCATGCCCGAGCGGGGACCCTACGCCGTGGTCGCCGCCGAGTCCGCGGCCCCCGGTACGGAGCCGCTGGCCGGAATCGAGGCCGCCCTGCGCCAGGCCCACCTCCCGTCCGCCTGGCGGCTGCTGCCCGACCAGCAGATCGGCCTGGTCGCCCTGACCGCGCCCGCGGCGGAGAGCACCGGACTGCGCATCCTGCGCCGCGCGCACGCCCGGGTCGGCGTCAGCCCCGGCTTCCACTCGCTGCGCGACACCCCCCAGGCCCTGCGCTTCGCCCGGCTGGCCCTGGCAGGCCTTCCCGGCACCGGCCCGGGGGTCGCGCGTTTCGACGACAACCCGCTGGCCATGGTCGTCGCGGCCGCCCCGGCGGAGGCGGCGCACCTGGTCACGGTGACCCTCCAGCCCGTCCTCGATCTCCCGGCCGCGGAGCGCGCCCGCCTGCTGGAGACACTCGAGCACTGGTTCGCCGCGGCCGGCTCGGCCGCCGACGCGGCGCGCAGCCTCTTCGTCCACCCCAACACGGTCCGCTACCGGCTGCGCCGCATCGAGGAGCTGACCGGCCGCGCCCTGTCCGACCCGCGAGCGGCCGCGGACCTCGGCGCCGCACTCCTCGCGGTGCGCGGCTCCGCGACGAGGGGCACGGGAGACGACGGCCCGAAGGCACCGGGACCCGGGGACTGCACCCTCACACGTGCGTCGCGTTGATCGGCGGACGGACACGGTCCGAGAGGCGCACGTCACCGGTCCCAGCAGTCGTTCCTACGTCACCTGGGGCGGTCCCACCGGACCGGTGAAGCGGACCGCGGCCACGGCACTGCGGCTGCCGCCGACCGCCGCGAAGCCCGGCCTCGACTCCCTGGTGCGCGGTGACTTCGACGGGGACGGCCACCACGGCCTCGCCGGACTCGCGGACAACGGCGCCGGAGCGCGGCAGGGAGGTCCCGGACAGGTCGCGGCACGCGCGACC
>NZ_JBHYKH010000272.1:0-11943 GCF_042741275.1 Streptomyces sp. NPDC058964 | reverse complement strand
CAGCTCCGTGGTGTCGACCAGCTCCTCCAGCCCCCACTTCACCAACTGCTCGCGCACCGTCGTGCGCGCCTGCCCGGCGGCCTTGCCGTCCGGCGGCAGCGTCCGTACGAACACGTCACCGTCCGGACCCAGCGGACGGGCGCCCGCGACCAGGACGATCGCGTCGTCGGACCGGTCGCTCCCCACCCGCTCGGTGACCGCCCGGCACACCCCCCCGCCCGCGGGCCCCGCCCCCCCGCCCCTCCTGGAGGGGGCCCGGGCGCCCCTGCACCGCGGGCACGTCCAGGCCGCCCGCGAGGAGCACGTACGTCCGCAGCCCGTGCCCGTCGGGGGCACCGACCTCCAGGACCGCGCCGGCCGGTACGGTCACCGGCTCCCACTGGGCGACCGGTGTGCCGTCGACCCTGACGGGGGCCGGGGCGCCGGACACGCAGACGGTCGTGGGGTGGGTGAACCGCAGCGCGGGCCCCTGGAGCGTGCATTCGAGGCCGGGAGCGCCCTCGGGGTTGCCCAGGGCCCGGTTGCCGAGCCGGAAGGACAGGTCGTCCATCGGGCCACAGGGGGGTACGCCGACCTGCCAGTGACCGGTCCGGCCGGGCCAGTCCTGGACCGTGGTGAGCGTGCCGCCGGAGACGACCTCGATGCGCGGGGTCGGGTCGGTGACGGAGACGAGGGTGGCCGTGCAGTGCGCGGCGGCACGGAAGTCCGGCTCGGCGAGCGCGGCCCGCACCAGGCCCAGGTTGGTCTCGATGCCGTCGATGCGGGTGCGGGCCAGGGCCTCGTCGAGACGGCGCAGGGCGTGCTCCCGGTCGGGGCCGTGGGCGATCACCTTCGCGAGCATCGGGTCGTACGACGTCGTCACCTCGGTGCCGGTCTCCACCCAGCCGTCGACCCGCACTCCGTCCGGGAACTCGACCCGGGTCAGCAGGCCGGCGCCGGGCCGGTGACCGCGGGAGGGGTCCTCGGCGTACAGGCGGGCCTCGACGGCGTGGCCGCGCGGGGCGCCCGGGTCGCGGACGACGTCCGTCTCGCCGCGCGCGAGGCGCAGCATCCAGGCGACCAGGTCGACGCCGTAGACCTCCTCGGTGACAGGGTGCTCCACCTGGAGGCGGGTGTTGACCTCGAGGAAGAAGGCCTCCTCGCGGGCGGCGTCGTAGACGAACTCGACGGTGCCGGCGGACCGGTAGCCGACCGAGGCGCACAGGTCGCGGGCGGCTGAGGCGAGTCGCTCACGAAGGTGCGCGGGCAGTCCGGGTGCCGGGGCCTCCTCCAGCACCTTCTGGTTGCGGCGCTGGAGCGAGCAGTCCCGGTCGCCGAAGGTGACGACCCGGCCCGCGCCGTCACCGAAGACCTGCACCTCCACATGGCGGGCGTGCTCCACGAGCCGCTCCAGGAACACCCCGGCGGACGAGAAGGAGGCGGCCGCGACGCGCTGCACCCGCTCCCACGCCTCGGTCAGTTCATCGGCGGAGCGACATGCCGACATGCCGATACCGCCGCCACCGCCGGTGGCCTTGAGCATGACGGGATAGCCGATGCGCGCCGCCGCGTCGAGTGCCTGCGTCACCGAGCCCAGCAGGCCGGTGCCCGGCGCCAGCGGCACTCCGGCCGCCTCGGCCGCCGCCCGTGCCGTGTGTTTGGCGCCGAACAGCTCCAGCTGCTCCGGTGTCGGGCCGACGAAGACGATCCCGGCGTCCTCGCAGCGCCGTGCGAAGGCCGCGTCCTCGGACAGGAAGCCGTATCCGGGGTGGATCGCGCCCGCGCCCGTGTCCTTGGCCGCCCTCAGCACCAGGTCGGCGTCGAGGTACGACTCCTTCGCGGGCGCCGGACCCAGCCTCACCGCCTCGTCCGCGAGCCGTACGTGGGGTGCGGCGCGGTCGGGGTCGGAGTACACGGCGACCGTGCGCAGGCCGAGTTCGCGGGCGGTGCGGATGACGCGGACGGCGATCTCGCCCCGGTTGGCGACCAGCAGCGTCTCGAAGCTCATGCGGCGCCCGCCTCGCCTGTCGTCATCCGTACGGCCGTCGGCTCGAAGCCGTTGCAGGGGTTGTTGATCTGGGGGCAGTTGGAGACCAGGACCAGGACGTCCCGCTCGGCCCGCAGGGTGAGGGAGAGTCCCGGTGCGGAGATTCCGTCGACGATGCCCAGGGTGCCGTCCTTCTCGACGGGTACGTTCATGAACCAGTTGACGTTGGAGACGAGGTCGCGCTTGCCGAGTCCGTGCCGCGCGCCCTCCGCGAGGAAGTTGTCCACGCAGGCGTGCTGGGACCAGGTGTGGTGGCCGTAGCGCAGGGTGTTGGACTCCTTGGAGCAGGCGCCGCCGACGGTGTCGTGACGGCCGACCTCGTCGGCGACGACGGTCATCAGCGGGGTGTGCTCGTTGGACAGGAGCACGCTTCCCGTCGTGAGGAAGATGTTCCCCTGCGCGTGGACGGTGTCGGGCGCGCTGTAGCGGACGGATGTGTCGTGGGCGTCGTACACCAGGAAGTCGACGGCCTGGTTGCCGTGCAGGTCGGTGATGGTCAGCGTCTGGCCGCGGCGGACGACGGACGACCAGGCGGCGCGGGCGGGTACGACGCTGGTGCTGGTGCTGGTGCTGGTGTTCGTGTTCATGCGTGCCCCCTCGCGGCAAGGAAGTCGGCGGTGTTGAGGAAGGCGCGGCGGCCCTCGGGCGTGGCCTCCCACAGCGGGTCGCCCGGCGCGGTGGGTGCGGCGCGCCAGGCGAGGACCTCGAGCGGGGTGGAGACGTAGCCGGGGCGCGGGTCGGCCGGGTGCGGGACGTTCGCGATCAGTACCGTCAGGTCCTGTTCGGCGCGGAGCGTGACGCCGGCGCCGGGGCCCGCCGAGCCGGTGAATTCCAGGGCGCCGTCCTCGCGCACCTCGACGCCCTGGAAGAACGAGAGCGAGGGCGGAAGGTCGCGGGGCTCCAGTCCGTTCTTGGCGGCGGCCAGCTTGAACAGCTCACGCCCGGCGGGGGAGGCGGAGTGCGGGGTGCCGTCGCCGTACCGCTCGGTGTTGCGCACCAGGGTGGAGGTGCCGCACAGGGCGTCGTGGCGCCCGGAGGTGTCGGCGACGACGGAGGCCAGGACACGCCCCTGGTCGGACAGCAGGAGCTGTCCCTCTCCCAGGTAGGCGTTCCACTGGACCTTGACCGTGTCGGCCGCGTTCAGCCGTTCCCACGGTCGGTCGGCGGCGTACAGCAGCAGATGGGCGCAGGCGTCGCCACGCAGGTCCGTCAGGCGCAGTTCGGTGCCGCGGGCCAGGACCCGGTGCGCGTAGTTGCCGCCCGCCACGGTCTCGGCCCACACCAGGTGGTCCGCCTCGCAGGGCGGCGCGGGCCACTCCCGCGCCGGTACGACGGGCATGGCCTCCGCGCCGGTGCCCTCCTGGGCGCGCGCATGGGCACGGGCTCCGTAAGTGGTCGCTGTCGCCATCGCGGGACCTCCGGCTCCGGTGTGATTTCTGTCGTGCGACAGAAATTAGGCACGGGCCGGGTCGTGGGCATTGCCGCGGCGTTGCCGCCCGGTTACCGAGCCCTCACGGGGTGGCCGTGGGCCGGGCGCGCAAGGGGGGCGCCTCGTGCGGGACACCCGTGGCGCTGCCGTGTGCGAGGATCGAACGCATGGGAACGAGCAGTGGCCGCCGGGTCGGGCGGCCGCGGGCCGCGCAGCGGCCGGCGAGCGGGCTGGAGCCGCGTGCCGAACTGCTGCTGGCCGCCGCGGAGTTGTTCACCACCCAGGGATACGGTGCCACGACGACCAGGGCCGTCGCCGAGCGCGCGGGCATGCGGCAGGCGTCCATGTACCACTACGTCTCCGGCAAGGAGGAACTCCTCGCCGACCTGCTGGAGTCCACCGTCACTCCCTCGCTGGCCCGCGCCCGTGAGCTGCTCGCCGACGACGCGGCCCCGGCCGAGGACCGGCTGTGGGAGCTGTGCCGGACGGACGTGGAGCTGCTGTGCGGCGGCCCGCACAATCTGGGCGGGCTCTATCTGCTGCCCGAGGTGCGTACCGAGCGGTTCGCCGGATTCCATGCCGTGCGCGCCGAACTGAAGGATGCCTACCGGCAGTTGCTGGCCGCGACCGGTGCCGGGGGAGCGCTCTCCAAGAGCGAGCTGGACCTGCGCACGGATCTCGTCTTCGGGCTGATCGAGGGTGTCATCCTCGTGCGCCGGTCGGATCCGGAGCGGCCCGTCCCCGAGTTCGCCCGAGCCACCGCCGACGCGGCACTGCGCATCGCAGGCGCCTGAGGGGCCGTCCGGGGAGTCCCGCGAGGCCTTCACTCACCCGTCACGGTGAGTTGTTTTCGCACGTCTGTGCGGTGTAACGCACCGTGTGCGAGTGCAATCCGAGCGTACAAAAGAGCCGAGCGTACTCCTGGAGTGCGAGCGATTTCAGGTGCTTGCTGAATATGACACGGCGATGATCCGGTCGGACTAAGCTCGCCCGCGGCGCACCGAGTTGAGGTGAATTCGTGCGCTTGTTCCCAAAGATTACGAAGATCCAGACTGCTCCATGGCTCTTCCCCCCACAAGCTCCCCCGACACCCAGCCGATTCGTCTCAGAGGGCATACATGGTGAGTGTTCAATCGCCTCCCGATGGCCGTGAACTTCCCTATGCGCGCGTGCTGTTGCTCCCAGCCATACTGATGGCCGCGGCAACCGGGGCCGCCGTCGCCCTGGTGGCGGGGCCGGCCAGGGCCGCCGTCGGCTGGTGCGGAGCCGTCGCCACGGTGCTCGTGACCGCGACGGTGGCGGAAGCGGTACGACGCGGCCGCCACCTGAAGAGCCTGCGGGCCGAGCAGGTCCGTCACACGGCGTACCTGGAGCGGCGCATCTCCGCCCATGATCAGGAGTGGATCCGGTTCGGCACGGACATCGTGCCGACCGCGCTGTACCGGCTGCGCGCCGGGGAATCCCCCCAAGAGGTGATTCGCGCGGTCCTCGACGCCGACCCCGAACTGCGGCACCTCCCCGACTCTCAGCGCGACCTGCTGCGCACCGTGCTCAAGATCGTGGACGACGAGGAATCCATGCGCGACGCCGCGCAGCGCTCCTTCGTCAACATCGCCCAGCGCGTCCAGGCCATCGTCCACCAGCAGGCCAACGAACTCCGGGAGATGGAGGAGGACCACGGCCGCAACCCCGAGGTCTTCGACGACCTGCTGCGCCTCGACCACGGCACCGCGCTGATCGGCCGCCTGGCCGACTCCATCTCCGTCCTCGGCGGCGGCCGCCCCGGCCGTCAGTGGCCCAACCCCGTGGCCCTGTACAGCGTGCTGCGCGGCGCCATGTCCCGGATCCTCGAGTACCGGCGCATCGACCTGGCCTCCATCGCCAAGGTCAACATCAAGGGCACCTGCGTCGAGCCGGTCATCCACGCCGCCGCCGAGCTCCTCGACAACGCCACCCGCTACTCGCCTCCGCAGACCAAGGTGCACGTCACCGCCACCGAGGTGCAGACCGGCGTGGCCATCGAGATCGAGGACGGCGGCGTCAGCCTCAGCGAGGAGGCCCGTGCCCGGGTCGAGAACATGCTGGAGCGCGCCAAGGCGGGCGTCGACCTGGACGACCTCGGTGAGAGCCCCCGCCTCGGCCTCGCCGTCGTGGGCCGGCTCTGCTCGACGTACAACATGCAGGTCTCGCTGCGCGCCTCCGCGTACGGCGGCGTCCGCGCCGTCCTCGTCGTGCCCAGCAACATGATGACCACCGAGCCCGCACCCGGACTGGCCCACGGCATCGGCGCCACCGCCGTGCCCAAGGCCGAACTCGGCGCCCTCGAGGGTCCCAAGCGCCCGCCGAAGAAGCGCCGCCCCACCAGCCCGCGCATCCCCGCCGGGATCTCCATGGAGGACGACGTCCCCGAGGTCACCGAGTGGACCGCCGGCGGTCTGCCGCAGCGCCGCAGCAAGGTGAAGACCTCGCTCACCCAGCGGATCGCCGAACAGGCCGCGATCGAGCGGGCCGAACGCGAGGGCCGGCCGACCGTCTGGTCGCAGCGCAAGCCCGAACCCGAACCCGAGCCCGGGGCCGACCCCGAGCGCGAGAAGCTCCGCAACCGCGAGCCCGGAATGTGGGTCGAGGCCTTCTGGGAGGGCCTCAAGGAGGGCAACCCGGGCGTGCACCCGACCGACTTCACGCGCAATCCCACCGCATACATGCACCTGATCGAGAAGCCGGCCCGCACCGAGGCCGACGACGAGGGGGACCTCAAGTGATCCAGCAGCGAGCGAACTTCGATTGGATGCTCAAGGATCTCGCCGACGGCGTACCGGGCATCGAGATGATCGTGGTGCTCTCCGCCGACGGACTGCGCATCGCCCGCTACGGCGGTGACCCCGACTCCGCCGACCGACTCGCCGCGGCCTGCGCGGGCGTACAGAGTCTCGCCGGTGCCGTCGCCCAGGAACTCCCCGGCAGCAGCGGCAACATGAATCTGGTCGTCATCGAGATCGACGGCGGCTACTTCTACCTCATGGCGGCCGGCGCCAACGCCTATCTCGCCGTGCTGGCCGACGTGGTCTGCGAACCCGGACGGATGAGCGGACGGATGCGCGACCTCGTCGTCCGTATCGGTGCCCATCTCACGAGTCCGCCCAGGCGGAACGGGCAGACCGTATGACTCCTCCGCAACGCAAACGGCGACACCCCAGGCAGGAACCGCCCCCGCCGCCCATGCCGCTCCCCGCGGCGGGGGAGCAGGAGGGGGAGAAGAAGAACCCCGAACGGCTCTACGTCATCACCGGCGCCGCAGACGGCGGGCGCGCCGAGCTCGACCTGGTGACGTTGATCGTGGCGCGCGCCGATCCCCCGCCGTCCGTCCCGCCCGAGCAGGCGGCGCTGCTCCGGCTCTGTGTCGCCCCCCTGTCGGTGGCCGAGCTCTCGGCCTATCTCAACCTGCCGTTCAGCGCGGTGACGGTGCTGATCACCGAGCTGATCACGGCCGAACTGGTGCAGGCGCGCGCCCCGATCGTCCGCCAGGCGCTCCCCGACCGTTCACTTCTCGAAGCGGTGATGCATGGACTTCAAAAGCTCTGACACCATCCCGGGCCCACGGACGGAGGATCATCTGCCGCACACGGCCCAGGCCGCGGTGAAGATCGTGATCGTGGGCGGCTTCGGAGTCGGCAAGACCACCATGGTCGGCTCGGTCAGCGAGATCAGGCCGCTGACCACCGAGGAGACCATGACTCAGGCCGGTGTCGGCGTCGACGACAACTACGGCTCCGAATCGAAGACGGCCACCACCGTCGCCATGGACTTCGGCCGCATCAGCATCACCGAGAGGCTGGTGCTCTACCTCTTCGGCACCCCCGGCCAGGAACGCTTCTGGTTCCTGTGGAACGGGCTGTTCGAGGGGGCCCTCGGCGCGGTCGTCCTGGTCGACACCCGTCGCCTGGAGGTCAGCTTCGACGTCATAGGGCGGCTGGAGGAGCGCGGCGTTCCCTTCGTCGTGGCCGTCAACTCCTTCCCGGACGCGCCCCGTTACCCGATCGAGGAACTGCGCACGGCCCTCGACCTCGCTCCGGACATCCCCATCGTGGAGTGCGACGCACGCCGCCGGGCCTCCAGCCGTGACGTCCTGATGACCCTGATGCACTTCCTGCACTCGCTCGCCATGTCCGGCGCGCTCACCTGACACCCCGTACCGACCGAATCCCCTCGACCCCCGGATCCACTTCAGCTTCGGAGCGACCACTGTGACGCCTGAACCCCACTCCCCGACCGGTACGGACGACCCCACGCTCGGCCCGCCGCCCGGCTGCCCGGCGCACCGCCTCGGCCCCGGGGGACTCCACCGGCTGTACGGCCCGGAGGCGGACGACCTGGGCGGCCTGTACGAGAAACTCCGGGACCAGTACGGCCCCGTGGCGCCCGTGCTGCTCCACGACGACGTGCCGATGTGGGTGGTCCTCGGGCACACCGAGAACCTGCACATGGTGCGCACCCCCTCGCAGTACACCCGGGACAGCCGCATCTGGAGCCCGCTCCTCGAGGGCATGGTCAAGCCCGATCACCCGCTGATGCCGCACATCGCCTGGCAGCCCATCTGCTCCCACGCCGAGGGCGACGAGCACCAGCGGCTGCGGGCGGCGGTCACCGGCGCCATGTCGACCATCGACCACCGCGGCATCCGCCGCCACATCGGCCGCTACACCCAGCGCCTGGTCAACGAGTTCTGCGGGAAGGGCCGGGCCGACCTGGTCTCCCAGTTCGCGGAACACCTGCCGATGGCGGTGATGTGCGAGATCCTCGGCATGCCCGAGGAGTACAACGACCGGATCGTGCAGGCGGCCCGCGACATGCTCAAGGGCACCGAGACCGCCATCGCCAGCAACGACTACATCATGGGCTGTCTGATGCGGCTCACCGCCCGCCGCCGGGCGCGGCCCGAGGAGGACTTCACCAGCCACCTGATCAACCACCCGGCGCGGCTGTCCGACGACGAGATCGGCCAGCACCTGAGGGTGGTGCTCATCGCCGCGTACGAGGCCACCACCAACCTGCTGGCCAACGCCCTGCGCATGGTCCTCACCGAGCCGGGCTTCCGCGCCCAGCTCAACGGCGGCCAGATGACGGTGCCGGAGGCGGTCGAGCAGTCCCTGTGGGACGAGCCGCCGTTCAGCGCCGTCCTCGGCTACTTCGCCAAGCAGGACACCGAGCTGGGCGGCCAGCGCATCCGCAAGGGCGACGGTCTGCTGTTCGCCCCGGCACCGGGCAACGTCGACCCGCGGGTGCGTCCCGACCTGTCGGCCAACATGCAGGGCAACCGCTCCCACCTCGCCTTCGGCGGCGGCCCGCACGAGTGCCCCGGGCAGGACATCGGCCGCGCCATCGCCGACGTCGGTGTCGACGCGCTGCTCATGCGGCTGCCGGACGTCCAACTGGACTGCGAGGAGGACGAGTTGCGCTGGCGGTCGTCCATCTCCTCACGGCACCTGGTGGAGCTGCCGGTGCGGTTCGAACCGAAGCCGCAGCAGGACGTCATGCTCAAGCCCAGCCCCGCCCCCATCCCGCCCCAGCGGGCCACCTGGCAGGTCGGCACCACACGCCCGGAGCCGGCGCCCTCCGCCGCGCCCAGCACGTCCGCACCGCTGCCGGCCCCGGCCCCGCCCGCGCCACCGCAGGCCGAGCGGCAGGCCCGCCCACGGCGAGGCGTGTGGCAGCGGGTCAAGCGCTGGTGGCGCGGTCACTGACCGGCTCACCGGCCCACTCCGGGTACGAGGACCATGCCTCCAGTGCCCGTGCGCTGGTGAACCGGTGTTCCGTCCCCGTGACCGGATCGCTGAACTCCAGTTTTCGCGCAAGCAGTTGGAGCGGGCGTTGGAAGTCGTCGGCGGGCACGGGGTCGGTCACCCCCGGGTACAGCGGATCGCCGAGGATCGGCGTGCCCAGGGAGTTCATGTGGACCCGCAGCTGATGGGTCTGCCCGGTCTCCGGGGTCAGCCGGTAGCGCCCCAGCGCGTCGCCCGCCCGGTGCTCGATCAGTTCGACCCGCGTCACCGCGTTGGGCTCGCCCTCGACCTCGCGCGCGGCCAGCACCCCGCGTTCCTTCAGGATCCGGCTGCGCACGGTCCGGGGCAGGGCGAGCGCGGGACCGTACGGGGCGACGGCCTCGTACTCCTTGCGGACCCGCCGGTCGCGGAACAGCGTCTGGTAGGCGCCGCGCTCCTCGGGCCGCACGGTGAAGAGCACCAGCCCGGCGGTGAGCCGGTCCAGGCGGTGCGCGGCGGAGAGGCCGGGAATGTCCAGCTCCCGCCGCAGCCGGGCCAGCGCGGTCTCGGCGACATGGCTGCCGCGCGGGGTGGTGGCGAGGAAGTGCGGCTTGTCGGCCACGACGACATGCGCATCGCGGTACACGACCACCAACGGGAACGGCACCGGCACCTCGGCGGGCAGCTCCCGGTGGAACCACACGAACATTCCCGGCACGTACGGATCACCGGAGCTCACCGCACGCCCGTCGGCCCCGACGATCCGCCCGGCGTCCAGCATCGCCTCGATCACCCCGGGCCCGGCACCGGAGAGCCGTTCCACCAGGTGCTCGCCGACGGTGACCCAGGGGCCGGTCGTGGGCAGCCGCACCCGCACCGGGTCCACCCCCCGGCGCTGGGGCAGGGGAGAGGGCGGGGTGCGGGTCTTGCGTCTCATCGGTGCCCAGCGTAGGCGTTACGCGGGCACCGCCTCCGCCGCCTCCGGCCGCGGCGCCGTCGTACGTGCCCGGTGGGCGCGGTGGACCGCCCCCAGCGCGACCGTCGCGCCGAGGAACAGCACCGTGAACCAGCGGAAGTACCAGTGGCCGCCCGCCGGGTCGTACACCGCCGCCCGCGGCCAGGCGAGATTGACCGTCATGGCCAGGCCGTAGACGAGGGCGAGCGCGTTGACCGGGACTCCCCAGCGGCCGAGGGAGAAGAGCGGGGCGCCCGTCTCGTCGGTGCCGGTGGTGGTGAACCCGCCACGCAGCCGGCGGACCAGCAGCGGTCCGGTGACCATGGCGTAAGCCAGGTACAGCATCACGATGCAGGTGGTGCCGATGGCCAGGAAGGCGTCCGGCGAGGCGAAGTTCAGCAGGAGCAGCGTGGCCGCGAGAACGCCGACGACCACGGCCGGGGCGCTGGGCATACCGGTGCGGGGGTTGACGCGGGCGAGCCTCCGCGCGAACGGCAGCCGGCCGTCGCGGGCCATGGAGAACAGCATCCGGCAGGCCGCCGTCTGGATCGCCAGCGTCGCCACGGCGATCGCCACCACCACGTCGGCGAGCAGCGCGCGGCCCACCCCGTCTCCCAGCCTGCTCGTCAGGACGTAACCGAGCCCGTCGACCGCCAGGTGCCCGTCGGTGAGACTGGGCGCGGCGAGCAGTCCGCCGAGCACCACGAGACCGCCGAGCAGTCCGGCCGCGCCGAGCGCGGTGAGGATGGTGCGGGGCGCGGTGCGGCGGGGGTTGTGCGTCTCCTCGCTCATCTCGCCCGCGCTGTCGAAGCCGATCATCACGTAGGCCGCCGTGAACGAGCCCACCAGCAGGGCGCCCAGGAGGCCGCTTTGCGCGGAGGTCCCGGTGTGGAGGGTGATGCCGGGGGAGCGCTTGGCGTGGGTGAGCAGGAGCACGGCGATGAGGACCGCCCCGATGATCTCGGCGGTGACCCCGACCCGGTTGATCACGGACATCACACGGTTGTCCACGATGTTCACCAGCGTCGTCAGGACCAGCAGCAGCACCCCGAGGACGGCGGCGTTGGCCGCTCCGTCGGGGGTTGTGGGCGCCGGGTCGTCGCCCACCAGCTGGAAGCCGGACCAGAGCGCGGGGAGCACCATCTGCAGGGCCAGCGCCGCCGCCGCGACCACCACGATCTGCCCGATCACCATGATCCAGCCCGCGAACCAGCCGAACGTGGGGTTCGACAGGCGCGAGGACCACTGGTAGATCGCGCCCGAGATCGGATAGCGCGCGGCCAGTTCCGCGAAGCAGGCCGCGACCAGCAACTGGCCGAGCAGCACGGCCGGCCAGGCCCAGAGGAAGACCGGCCCGCCGAAGGCGTACCCGAAGGCGAAGAACTGGAAGACGGTCGTCAGTACGGAGATGAAGGAGAACCCGGCGGCGAACGAGGCGTACCGGCCGAGGCTGCGATGCAGCTCCTGCCGGTAGCCGAACTCCTCCAGGGAGTGGTCGTCGGTGGTCGTCACGGCGGCACCTGCCTTCGGCACGGTATTCCTGTCGGGCGACAGAAATTAGGGACGACCTGTTTCCGCCGCGTCACGCCGACGTGTCCGGGGCGGACCCAAGTGCTCACGCCCTCGCCGGAGGCCGGCCCGGTGCCGGATGTCGCGTTCAACCGGGCGATGGTGGCGGGTCGTTGCGGCCGGCGGTCGGTGAGAGCAAGTGCCGGGGGCGTGAAAATGCGGCAGCGGCGGGGCGAGGCAAGGTGTACGCACCCCCGCGACAGTC
>NZ_JBHYKH010000271.1:0-11981 GCF_042741275.1 Streptomyces sp. NPDC058964 | reverse complement strand
GCAGACGGCACCGGGGCCCCGCTCCCGCCAGTGGGGCGGCCCGGCGGTGCAGGAGCACCGCCCGGTCGAGATCATCGCGTCGGCCGAGGACGCGGAAACGGGTGCACAGCGCTTTGCCCAGGCCGGACAGAACGGTGCCCAGCCAGGGTCCGTCATCGGCGCTGATCGCGACGGCGGTATCCAGCATCCGGATCGTCTCGTCGAGATCGCGCTGATTGCCCGACTGTCGTGCCCTGGTTTCCAGCAACCACGCCAGATTGGCGATGATCCTGGTGGCGTCCGGATGATGAGTGGGCAGCAGATCGACCGCCCGCCTCAACGCCCCGATCGCTTCGTCCAGGTCGGAGGAGAGGCCCATGGCTTCATAGCGGGCGCCGAGGGCCACCGCGAGATTCGTCAGATGGGCACTGAGATCGGGGGACTCCGGCACGAGCCGCGACACGGCGTGGCGGGCGAGGCCGATCGTCTCCTCGAGGCCGGCCCGGTCACCATCGGCGTGGAACTTGCGGATGAGAGCGCCGACGAGCAGCAGACGGAGCGTGGACTCGTCGGCCGGGTCGGCCGCCAGGGCGGTTCTGAGGAGCGCGATCGCCTCCTGCAGGGAGCCGAGGTCACCGTTCAGGTCGTGTCGGTGCAGGAGCGCGTCGGCCAGTTCCGCCGGTGACCCATCCCGCAGGCTTTGGACCAACTCGTCCAGGTCGCCCGGTTCCCCGGACCGTAGCCTCGGATCGACCGACGGAACGGTGCCGGTCCCCGGATGTGGCCGCGCCCCGGTGATGGAGTCGTCCGAGGTGATCCGGTTCGGTGAGTACAGATCTCCCCGGCTCGTGCGGATCCTGACCGGCCCGGAGCCCACCGCGACGCTCACGATTTCCCCGTCGTGCAACTGCACCGGTTGCTGCTCGTCCGCGCCGTACTCGACCTCGATGATCCGAGGAACGGTGTCGGGCACCGCGATCGCGGTCACCCCGGGCCCGTGTGGGGCGCCGAGATACAGCTGGTCGCCCTGCCAGAGCACCCGCAGTGCGGTGTCGTGGGCGAGAGCTCCGCTGATCGCCTCCACATCGGCCATGGTCACGTCGGCCGCCGAACCGACGGCGGGCCGTACCGGGGCGTACTGGCCGGCGACGCTCGCCAGCTGCCAGGCGGCGGTCGTCGACAGTACCTCGGGCGGTAGCCGTCTCCAGGCTCCCACCGCCCATTGCGCGATACCTTTTCGATCTTCGACGACCAGCGCGCGCAGTGCCTTTCCCAGCTCCCGGCCGAGGACGGCTCGGTCACCTTCGCCGCTGACCGCAAGCCAGGTCAGTCGCTCCTCCAGGAACAAGGTCGGGGACATGTCGGTGTGCGCCATCGACACGATGTCCCAGACGGGAAGGGCGCGGCCTTGGGAACGTGCGGCGCTGAGCAGGTCCCGCAGCGCCGCACGGAGCCTGGGCAGGATCTCCGGCCGCAGCACGAAATAGCTGGGGCCGCGGTGTGCGACCCAGTCACTGGCCCAGAGGTCCGCCTCGGCCCCGACTTCCATGCGGGGGAACAGCCGCAGGCGGGCGGCCCTGAGCAGGCCCGGCTCGATCCGGGTCGCGATGCTCAGTACGGTCGCCAGGCGGACGGCGTCCGGCGAGGGGCTGGAGAGCAGGTCGACGTCCATCACGGACGCCTTCGCGCGTCGGCGACCGTGGTGACGCGGTCCCAGGTGAGGATCCGAATCGGGGTCGAGGCCGACCAAGCGGGACGGCGGTCTGACGGGAAGGGAAGGAAGGCGACCAGTTCCCCCTGTGCTCGCGTCACCTGTTCGGCGAGGGCGAGCCAGTCTTCCGGCCGGTCCCGGCGTTCGTCGGGCCGGCTGCCCAGACCGAGGTCGGACAGGAGCAGTACGGTGAATCCGCGCTCCGGCCCCGGGTAGGGCCGCCAGCTCCACCGTCCCTCGGGGCCGACGCCCAGTGCGGGGGTGGTGGCGAAGTAGCGGAACCGCACCGACTCCCGGCCGGCTACCTCGACGATCCGCCGCATGACTTCCTCCTGGTCGCGGCGGAAGGCCAGCATGCCGGGCCCGAGGTCGACGAGGACCTCCACCCCGTGTCGCAGTGTGAGGATGGGCTTTCGGGGTATCCGTGCGACGGGCCTGCCGCGCGACAGCGACTGGATCAGCGGCGCGGGGTCGATGTCGCCGACGTGTTCGCGGCGGCTCAGTGCTCCTTGCAGGATGGCGGCCGCCGATCCGGGAGCGAACAACGGCGGCAGGGGCACGGATGCTTGGGCGTGCGCCGGTTCGACCCGGGCCAAGCCCTCTCCGGACAAGGTCGCCCGCTGCCTGTGCACCGCGCCCACGGGCCGCAGCAGTGGGACATCGACGGTGGACGGTACCGTCGGTGGTCTGCCCCGTTCGGGCGACGGTCCGTCGGCATGCCTGTCCACCGGCCCCGCCGTCGAAATCTCGACGGGGCCGTCGGCGAGCAAGAGCGGCTGACGGTCGGTCGGCTCCGTGGCGGCGGCACCGCCCGGGATCAGCCGAAAACCGAGCAGCCTCGCGATCGCGATCTTGTCGGCGCCCGGCTGGGCCGCGTCCAACGCCCGGACCACATCACCGATCCAGATGTCACCCCTCATGGCTGTCGTCCTCGGGTCGCCGTGGTTTCACGAGGGTGAGCTTCCGGACCAGTTCCCACCGATCGTCCTCGCCAGGAACGATCCCGAGTCCCAGGCATGCACGCAGCGCATCGAGGTACTCGGCGGTGCTGGGCGCCCGCCCGGCGCCGAAGGCGGCCTTGTCACGGGCGGCGATCAGTTCGTCGGCCAGCAACCGCGCCATGCGTTCCTCACGCGCTCCGAACGAGCCCGCAGCATGGGTCAGGTGGGCGCGGGCGATGGTCAGGAGTTCTTCGGCTGATGGATCGGGCAGGTTCGCCACCACGCAGCGCCGCAAGAATGCCTGGGGCAGCTCGCGCTCTTCGTTGGTGGTGATCACGATCAGCCGTCGGGGGCGGGGCTCGCTCTCGGGGTCCTGGGCGCTGATGAACTTGCCGGTCTCGGTGACGGTGAACTCGCTGGAGCCGAGCGGGATCAGCAGTCCGTTGGGGACATCGGGATCGGCTTTGTCGATCTCGTCGATCAGGACCACGGCGCTTTCGGGAGAGCGGTCTCGGTTGATCTGTCGCAGAGGCAATGCTGCCTGCTGGAACCCTTCGGGCAGCGGCAGGTCGCGGCCTCTGCGAGCCGCCGACTCCGGTGCGAACGCCCACCACAGGACCCCGGGCACGACATATCGGTGATCATCGAGCTCGGCGCCGTTGCCGAGTACCTGCGCGTCCGCGAGCCGGCGGACTGCGTCGAACGACCACAGCAGGTCGTTGGTCTGGGTCCGGGAGGTGACGACATGCTCGTAATAACGCCACCCCCGGACCCGCGCGATGTACGGGGCCAGCGACGACTTGCCGGAGCCGGGGTGGCCACGCAGTAGCAGAGGCCGCCCGGTGGCCAGCGCGACGTCCACCGCGAGGTCGAGTTCGGGCGAGGTCACATAGACGCGGCCGTCGCGTGGATCGGCGGCGGCCGGACCGACGAAAGAGCGGGCCTCAGGCATGGCTGACTTCTCTCATCCGGTGACTCTTTTCACGATCTTGGCGAGTTTCTGACGGCTCCGATAGGCGTCGAGCTCGACGTCCTCGGCCATGGCGGGCAAGACGAGCACCCCGTCCCTGCTCGCGGGTATCGACGCGGGCAGTTCCCGTCCGGTCAGCGCGACAACGATGAGATCGGGCAGCAGGTCGTGCGCCTTCTCGAGGCATCGCAGTGCGGCGGAGAGTGGCAGCTGCTGCACATCGAAGATCAGGAAGTAGAGCAGGCCGTCCGGCTTGATCCTCGACAGCGGGGTCGACGGCGGGCAGCCGTACAACTCAAGCAGTTTCTCCGTCATCGCCTTGGGGAGATCGGATGCCGTCTCGTCGATGGGGATCGCGCCGAGACGCTCGTCCATGGCTCCATAGGGCGGACGGCAGGTGGCGCGGTTGATGTAGTCCTCAGCGGTCTCCGGCCACTCTGCATTCAGCAGCAGTGTCCGGCGAGTGGACCCGCGTCCGGGCAGCAGATCCCTGGCCGTGGCGACCTTGACCCAGGCCGGCTGCACATCTTTGATCAGTCGTTCGAGGCGGTCTTTGGACAGGGCGTCCGAAAGGACGCCGACCGCCGGGCACAGGCTGCCGGACAGCTCGGAGTCCAGCAGATGGCTGGCCATGAACCGGCCGCCGATCGGCTGCGCTGCCTGGAGCGCGTCGTCCTCGCGCATGCCGAGCGCCCGTGCCGCTCGGAGCATCACGTCGGCAGATCGTACGTCGAGCAGGTGCTGGCTGATCCGTCCGAGCCAGGCAGCCATCGGATCGTCCCGGCCGGCGCTCGACGACAGATCGGGGAACCGGTCGATGACCTGGGTGGCCATCTCCGCGACGGTCGCCCTGGCCGAACCTCTGGCAAGCTCGATGGACTCCAGGTCCGTCAGCCCTGCCGCGTCGATCGCGTCGGACTTCAATCCGCCCGTGAGGATGGGCACCACCTCCAGGTGACTCCCCAGTGCCCTGCGCCACATCAGGATGTCCATCTCTCGCTGGACCCAGCGCGAAGCCAGGGCCTTCTCTGTGAGGAGGAGCACCGCGGCGTCGCAGGTGGCGAGCCATTCGTAGAGCTCGGTGCGCCACTCGGCCCCGGGCTTCAGGCCGTCCAGGTCGAGCAGGACGTCGTAGCCCTTCGCCTTCAGCTGACGAAAGATCTCTCTGCGCAGGTTCGCAGCCTTACGGTCACCTTTGGAACTGTGGCTGATGAAGACCTTCAAGAGGCAGCCGTTTCCTGCTGGGCCGCCTCGGCCGTCCATTTGGCGACCCAGGTCGAGTTCTGTGTTGAGATGACCTGCTCACAGCGGGCGATCAGGTCGGGCAGGTCGGCACCGGAAACGTTCGCGCGGGCACGAAGCCGGGCGAGCTCGCCGCTGGTTCGGGAGTACTCCAGGTGCAGGAACTCAAGGCGAGTGGAGGCCAAATGGGCGGTCACGGCCGCCGCCACCGTCGTCACGACTCCGACCCAGATCGTCGCGGCCGTCAGGCCGGCGGCACCGAGTGCGGCAAGGACTGCTCCAGCCAGGCCGAGGAACAGCTCGGCGCGGCGCGTCCACGCAAGGCGCCGGGACGCCCGCAGAGCTGCGGGCCGGTAATAGTCGTGGATCTGACGGTCCACGCGCTCCGTGAAGTAGGACTCCGGGCCGGTGACCGCGGGCAGTGGCCGGACGCGAGGGGCGACCCTCAGAGTATGACCCGACAGGTCGCCGGCCGCCCCGAGGAGTTCGTCGGCGCGGTCTCGGAGCAGTATGTCCCGGTCCGGCCCGGTGAACGGGGTGGCACCGGCCAGATATAAGAACACGTCGGACTTGCACGACTCGGACATCGCACGCATCCGCACCCACTCTTCGACGGCTTTTCCGGCCGAGCCCCGTCGCGCCAGCGGGGTGACCGCCACTCCCACCGCGGCGGCCACGGCGAGCCAGCGCGCGACACCTGGATGGTCGGATCCCAACTGTGCCGAAAACGCGCCCAGTACCGCGGCCGCAACGCCCAGCCCAAGGACAAGGGTGAACGACCGGCTCACAGATATCTTCGCGTGGCTGGCCGCTTGCGACCACACCGACTGCTGCTTCCAGATATCTTCGACCACCTCGCAGCTCATTCGCTGATTGTCAGATACCGGATGACGCCTCCGAAGGTGTTCGGGAAGATTGGGTGAGATCGTCTGTTCCTCGGATCAGCAGGCGTTGAGGCGCGAGGTACGCCGGCGGGCGCGGCTCGCCCGAGGCGTGGACGTGGTCCAGTCAGGTCACCGCTTCCACCAGTGGTCTCCCTCCGCGAGCGGGAGAGGAGATCGATCCGGACGGGGTGGTGGTCCGCCGGCCACAGTCCCTGGCGGCGGTCTTGAGGGTGCCAGTGGCGAGGCAGGGTGGCCGGCCGTCGGCAGCACCTATAGCGTTGCGGTGTGGATCAGGATGAACGGTTGCTTCACGCCGCGTCGTTCGGCGTAGCGGCGGTCGCGTACGCCGCGCACCGTCCGGACTACGCGCGGGCCGCGATTGGCTGGGCGCTTGAACCCGCGCCGGGTCCGCGCGTGCTCGACCTGGGCGCCGGAACCGGCAAGCTGACTGCCACGCTGGTCGCGCTGGGTGCCGAGGTGATCGCGGTCGAGCCCGACCTGGCGATGCTGACCGAGCTGCGCCGCTCGCTGCCCGCTGTCCGTGCCCTGCCGGGCAGCGCCGAGGCGATACCACTGCCGGACGCTTCCGTCGATGCCGTGCTGGCCGGCAACGCCATGCATTGGTTCGACATGGCCGTCGCGGGACCCGAGATTGCCAGGGTCCTCGCGCCCGGCGGCATCCTGGCCGGCCTGTGGAACCTCATGGACGACGGGGTCGAGTGGGTTGCCGGGCTCGCGCGGGTCGGCGGGAGCGCGGCCATCGGCCCGCGTGACACGCCCACCAGTTGGCGCGCCGAGACGGCCGACGCGCACCTTCCCAAGACGGGTGCGGCCGCCCGGTTCGGTTCGCCGGAGCAGGCCGAGTTCCCGCACGGTCAGCGTCGCACCGCCGACTCCCTCGTCGCGACCCTCGCCACCCGCGCGGGGGTGCTCGTCATGCCGGAACGGGAACAAGAGGCCGCGCTGAGCCGGATCCGCGCATACCTGGCGAGCACACCGGAGACCGCCCGCGGCGAGTTCACGCTACCGATGCTGACCGGCGTGCTGCGCGCCCGGCGGCTGTGAAACATCACGACGACACCCGAGTCCGACACACGACCGCAAGCTCGCGGGAGCTGACCGTGATGAGCGTGTCGACGGGGTGGAACACGGTCGGGTCGCATGCGCACAACTGGCTTGGCCTCGTAGCAAAATCATCCCAGGGGGGATCATGCGCATCCGCATCACCATCGCGGCCGTCACCGCCGCGCTCGCCGTCACGCTCGTCGGCTGCACCGGCGAAGACAGCAGCTCAGACAAGGCCGCACCCACCAAGGGCGGCACGCCGACGGCGTCGAAGTCCGTGGACCACAGCGGCGCCGAGAAGGCGGCCGGCGTCCCCGCCAAGCCCGACGCCGCCAAGCGGGCCGAACTCATCAGGGCCCTCGGCGCCATCGACCCCGCTCTCGTCGCCGACGAGGACAAGGCCGTCGTGAACGCCCGCAACCAGTGCTCGACCATCAACGGCGGCGGCAAGGCCGACATGACAGCCAGGGCACGCTTCTCCACCGGCGACCACAGGGTCACGGACAAAGAGGCCAGGCAGATCAACGTCGCCGTGCTGAGCGTGCTCTGCCCCCACTGACCCACCCATCGGGCCCGGCCGCGCATGAGCGGGGCCGGGCCCTCGCGTGCAGGAAGGCGGCCATGTGCGGTCGCGCTCACCTCGGGGACGGCAAGCCTGTTGAGCCCGCTCGCGGTGTCCAGGTCCACGCCGTGGCGCGAAGGCGAGACGGCGAGGCCTTCGCAAATCCACAGCGACCGAGAGCGTCGAACGAGCCGACCCGGGCTGGTCCCCGAAGGGCTGTCAAACCGCTGCATTTTCGGGCCGTTGGGGAGAAGGCAGCGCAGTGCGCAGGTGTCTGCGGGAGCTGACTCCGAGCTTGGTGAAGACGTTGCCGAGGTGCCACTCCACCGTGCGCGGGCTGATGAAGAGCTGAGCGGCGATCTCGGCGTTGGTATTGCCGTCCTTGGCCAGCCTGGCGATCTGTGCCTCTTGGCTGGTGAGTTCGTCGAGCGCGCCCACCGTCCGCTTGCGTACGGTCTCGCCGGTAGCCAGAAGTTCCCTGCGGGCGCGTTCGGCGAAGCCGTCGGCTCCGATGCGGTTGAACACCTCGTAGGCGCGTCCTAGCTGCGTACGGCTCTCCTGGCGACGATTGCGGCGGCGCAGCCACTCGCCGTACAGCAGACGGGCGCGTGCCAGCTGGACCATGATCCGGCAGTGCCCGAGGTGTTCGATCGCCTCCTGGTGGAGCGCATCGGCGGCCTGGTCGTCGCTCAGCAGCGCGCGTGAGCAGGCCCCGACGCCCAGGGCCCATGCGGTTCCGCTGGCGCGGGTGCGTTCGGTGAGCGTCTCCAGCGCCGCCGCGGCGGTCTCGGGCTGCCCGCTGCGTGCCGCGGCCTCGATCAATTCGGCCAGGGCCCAGCCGAAGACCCCCAGGTCCTCGTACCGGCATGCGCGCGCCGCGGCCGGCAGCGCGGCTGCGTAGCGGCCGAGGCCGTTGTACAGCAGCGCGGTTGCGCACTCGGCGAGGGCGAGAGAGCGTCCCTCCCCCCGGGCGCGCACTTCTTCGATGGTGGTGCTGATGAGGTCCAGTGCCTGGGATTCCCGGCCCCGCCATGCGGCGAGCACGAGCGACGAGTACATCATGGGTACTCCGCCCGCCGCCTCCGAGATCGCCGTGGCCTCGTCGATCAGAGCCGCTGCGGTGTCGAGTTCGCCGGCTTGCACCTGGAAGCACGCCTGGTAGCTCAGTGCCCTCGGGAGGACGGCGAGCGCCCCCGCATCGCGGGTGCGGGTGACCGCGCCGGCCGCCAGCTCGTACCAAGCGTCGTCGTCCCACAGTTCCGGTGCGAGTGGCTCCGGTGTCACGCGGCTCGCCAGCCACAGCCAGCGCATGTCCTCGTCCGCCGCGCCCGGCTTCTGCTCCTGCCGGACGGCATGCTGTGCGCGCCGCAGACAGTCGACGCTGGCAGGGTAGCCGTCGATGATCCGGCTGACCACGCTGTCCAGCAGGACGTCGACGGTCCGCGGCGTCGTCGGCGGCGGCGGGCCGGCCCGGGCCGCCTCGGCCACCTCCCGCTGCCCGGGTCCTTCGCTCAGACGGCCGGCGAAGATCGCCGCGCCGACCGCTTCCAGCAGGGTGTCCCGGGCGAGGGTGGCGTCGAGAGGCGCCGGCCGGTGTGCGGCGTCGAGCAGGAGCCGGGGCGCTTCGTTGCCGCGTACCTGGGAGAACACCAGCCGGGCTCGTAGCCATTCGAGTCTTGCGCGCTGCAGGGCGTCGAGGGGGCCGGCCTCCGCGACCGCCAGCAGGTTGTGGGCCTGGTCGGCTCCGCCGGCGTCGATGTGGGCTTGAGCGGCGGCCAGGGCGCGGGTGACACGGCGTGCGGGATCGGGGGTAAGTTCCGCCGCGCCCTGCAGGAACGAGGCTTCTGCGGCGACTCCTCCCCTGCCTCGGGCTCGGCCGGCTGAGCGCTCCAGGTCGAGGGCGACGCTCTCGTCGGGACTGTCGGCGGCGTGAGCGCGATGCCACGCCCTGCGATCCGGATCACGGTCGGGATCGATGGCTGCGGTCAGTGCTCTGTGTGCCGCCCGGCGGTCCGGTGCGGCCGTTCTGTGGTAGATGGCCGAGCGCACCAGGGGGTGGTGGAACCGCACTGTGGTGCCGAACTCGACGAGTCCTGCGGCCTCGGCAGGCGCTGCGGCGTCGGGCGGTATCTGCTGCAGACCGGCCGCGCGCCGCAGCAGACATGCGTCTCCGGTCGGCTCGGCCGCAGCGGTCAGCAGGAGCCGTCTGCTGTCCTTGGGGAGTGACCGGAACTGCTGGTAGAAGGCGTTCTGCAGGCAGCTTGCCAGGGGGCGCCTGCTGGAGAGCCAGAAACCGCCCGCCAGCTCCGCGGGCGCACGGGGCAGATGCAGCAGGGCCATCGGGTTTCCGTGGGCCTCGGCAACGATCCGGTCCCGTACCAGCGGGTCGAGCGGTACACGGACGGCCGAGGCCAGCAGGGCACGGGCGTCGGGCTCGGTGAGACCCTCGACGAGCAGCTCCGGAAGTCCGCCGAGCTCTGGATCGCCATCGGACTCCCGCAGGGCGAAGATCAGAGCCACCGGTTCGGCCATCAACCGCCTGGCGGCGAAGGCCAGAACCTGGCGGGACCCTTCGTCGAGCCACTGCGCGTCGTCGACGAGGCAGACCAGAGGCCGGTCCTCGGTGGCGCTGGCCGGCAGACCGAGCACAGCCAGCCCCATCAGGAACCGATTCGGCGCCTGGCCCTCCCGCAGTGCGAACGCGACGGAGAGGGCATCGCAGGCGGGACAGGCACCGCCCCCTTCCCCGCAACCACCGTCAGCTTCCCGGAGGGAAGCACCCTGGCAGTGGGCACCAGCGCACTCGCCGACGAGGTCTTGGCGGCAACCGCTCCCCTGCGCCCGCTCCTGGACGGCGCCGGCACAACGCCCCTGCCGAACGTGCGCGACAGCATCACGGGCGCGCTGACCCAAGGCAGCCGGACCGGCGAGCAACTGATGCTGCTCGCCCGAACGAAGGCGCTGCCCGCCGGCCAGGTACTGACCCGCACCCTTCCGGCAGGCCCCCAGGCCGCGCCGATGGCCCGGCAGGCAGCCCGCCGCCAGCTGAAGGTCTGGGGAGTGGACGACGAAACCGCGTACACCACCGAACTCATCGTCAGCGAGCTGGTCGGCAACGCGGTCCGCTACGGCTCTCCGCCCATGCAGCTGCGCCTGATCCACGATCGGATGCTGACCTGCGAGGTCAGCGACGCCTCAGCCAGCACTCCGCGGGTGAAGCACGCACGCATCATCGACGAAACCGGCCGAGGGCTGTTCATCATCGCGAGCCTTGCCGACCAGTGGGGCACCCGCTATCAGACACAGGGAAAGACCGTCTGGGCCCAGCAACCGGCATGCGCACCGACCACCCCGCACCCCCCTGGCCCCCCCCGGCATGAAGGAGTGAGGTCAGTTTCCGCCGCACGGCAACGGCGGGAGGTGACTGGAGTCTTGGGGCGCCACGACCCGGGGAGAGCGGCGTCCGGGACGAGCCTGCGCTCCAGGCTTTCCTCGTCCCCCATCCGGTGGTGACCATGACCGGAAGCGTGGTCAACACCAGTCCGCCGACCAGATGGCTGCCATAGCGCAGCACCCCGGAGGCCGTCGGCGGAAGGCCCTGCGGGCCTGGGAGGGCATGGCCAACTGCAGTCGCAGCGAGGCGTCACGCACCGTGGGCGTGGCAGGGAGGACCCAAGGGCCGAAGTGCGCTCTTCCGGCCTGGTCATTGAGCGTCGACGCCGTCGTGATCACGGAAACCGTGCCTGCGCCTGGCTGTGGGCGTGAGGGGCGTCGGCCCTGTTCAGCGCGTGCGTGTGCGCGGCTCGTGCCGATGCCGCGGCGCGCAGGACTCTCTGGTGATCAGTTGGTTCACCAGGAAGGGCGACGACTCTTCAGCTGTCGGCGCACAAGGGACCGGCGGTTCGGCCGGTCCGCGGCTTCACTCAGATCCTGGGCACGGTGTCCGTAACGGTGACCACCTCGGTGGCGGGCACTTCATGACCGTCATCGTCGAGGAACCCCACGTGTACGGGCCGACGGGTGGACCGCGTCCGCCGCAACGCGGAGGGGCCCGACGGGCGTGGACGGTGGACGTCGCCCCACTGCTGGAGCGCAGCCAGCACCACGCGCAGGTCGCGCCCCGCCTCCGTCAGGTGGTAGCTCTGCCGCGGCCTGCTGCCCGGCTCCTGGTAGGCCTGCGTCTCCAGAACGCCGGTCTCGACAAGAAGCTTGAGCCGGGAGCTGAGCAGATTCGTTGCGATACCCAGGGATGACTGGATCTCGGCGAACTTGTGCTTGCCGGCGAAGATCTCGCGGAGCACCAGAAACGACCAGCGTTCGCCGAGAATCTGCAGACTGCGTTCTATGGAGCAGGCCGGCTCGTCGTTCATGGGATCCGACCACTGCCGTCCGGTCGACACTGTCCACCTCCCACACGGTGCCGGATGCCACATATGCCAACGCGGCACAGTGCACGTAAGAACCGTACCCGCCTGAGTTGCATCTTGCAATTCAGACCCTGCGATCGAGTCCACCTGACTTGCAAAATTAAATCCAGACGCTACAGTCGGAGTCGCGAGCGGCGTACCGCAGACGAGCCGCTCGCCGAAGTCTGATCGCGGGACGTCATTTCCGGATGGTGCGGCAA
>NZ_JBHYKH010000270.1:2248-11983 GCF_042741275.1 Streptomyces sp. NPDC058964 | reverse complement strand
GATCCACACCGTGCGGTCGGCCTCCGTGGAGGCGTTGCGGGTGCGCTGGCCCTCCGGGAGGGCGGCCACGAAGAACCACGTGTCGTAGCGGCGCGACTCGAACTCGGGGGTGATCCAGCGGGTCCAGGCGCCCAGCAGGTCCGAGCGCAGGACCAGGCCGCGACGGTCCAGGAACTCGGCGAAGGACAGGTCGCGGGCGACCAGCGCGGCGCGGTCCGCCTCCCAGTCCTCGCCCGTGGTGTCGCCGACCACCGAGTCGGGGGCGGTACCGGCGAGCAGGACGCCCGCCTCCTCGTACGTCTCCCGGACGGCCGCGCAGACGATCGCCTGCGCGCCGCTCTCGTCGACGCCGAGCCGCTGCGCCCACCACGCGCGCGCGGGCCCCGCCCAGCGGATCTGGTGGTCGTCGTCCCGCGGGTCCACTCCGCCACCCGGGTAGGCGTACGCGCCTCCGGCGAAGGCCATGGAGGCGCGTCTGCGCAGCATGTGCACGGCGGGGCCGGCGGTGGTGTCCCTCAGCAGCATCACCGTGGCCGCGCGCTTGGGCGGCACCGGGACGAGAGTGCCTTCCGCGAGCGCGCGGATACGTTCCGGCCACTCCGGGGGATACCACTGCCCATTCGCCATGGGCGCGAGGCTATCCCGATGTGAGCGAATGTTCGAGAGGTGCCGGTGAGCAGGGCCTTACGGCACCAGCTCGACCTGGATCTCCACCTCCACCGGCGCGTCCAGCGGCAGCACGGCGACACCCACGGCGCTGCGCGCGTGCACGCCCTTGTCGCCGAGGACCGCGCCGAGCAGTTCGCTGGCGCCGTTGATGACACCGGGCTGCCCGGTGAAGTCGGACGCCGAGGCGACGAAGCCGACGACCTTCACCACGCGCGCGATGCGGTCCAGGTCGCCCGCGACGGACTTCACGGCGGCCAGGGCGTTGAGCGCGCAGGTACGGGCCAGTTCCTTGGCCTCCTCCGCGGTGACCTCGGCGCCCACCTTGCCGGTGACCGGGAGCTTGCCCTCGACCATGGGCAGCTGACCCGAGGTGTAGACGTACACGCCGGACTGCACCGCGGGCTGGTAGGCGGCCAGCGGCGGGACGACCTCCGGCAGGGCAAGTCCGAGTTCGGCCAGCTTGGCCTCGACGGCGCTCATCACTGCTTCTCCCGCTTCAGGTAGGCCACGAGCTGCTCGGGGTTGTTCGGGCCGGGCACGACCTGGACGAGCTCCCAGCCGTCCTCGCCCCAGGTGTCCAGAATCTGCTTCGTGGCATGGACGAGCAGCGGCACGGTTGCGTATTCCCACTTGGTCATGTGGCCGACTGTAGCCGTTGTTATCCACAGCCTCCCGCGTAGCCTGTCGGCGGACTGGTTAGTCTCGAAGACGTGAGCAGGCTCCAGGTCGTCAGCGGCAAGGGCGGGACCGGAAAGACGACGGTCGCCGCGGCCCTCGCGCTGGCCCTCGCAACCGAGGGGAAGCGGACGCTTCTCGTGGAGGTCGAGGGCCGGCAGGGCATCGCACAGCTCTTCGAGACGGAGGCGTTGCCCTATGAGGAGCGGAAAATCGCGGTGGCTCCCGGGGGCGGTGAGGTCTACGCCCTGGCCATCGATCCCGAACTGGCCCTTCTGGACTACCTCCAGATGTTCTACAAGCTGGGCGGGGCGGGCCGGGCCCTGAAGAAGCTCGGCGCCATCGACTTCGCCACCACCATCGCACCGGGCCTGAGGGACGTCCTCCTGACGGGCAAGGCGTGCGAGGCGGTGCGGCGCAAGGACAGGGGCGGGCGGTTCGTGTACGACTACGTCGTCATGGACGCCCCGCCGACCGGGCGCATCACCCGCTTCCTCAACGTCAACGACGAGGTCGCCGGGCTGGCCAAGATCGGCCCGATACACAATCAGGCGCAGGCCGTGATGCGGGTGCTGAAGTCGCCGGAAACGGCCGTGCATCTGGTCACGCTCCTGGAGGAGATGCCCGTCCAGGAGACCGCGGACGGGATCGCCGAACTGCGGGCGGCGCGGCTGCCGGTGGGCCGGGTCATCGTGAACATGGTGCGGCCCGAGGTGCTGGACGCGGCCGACCTGGAACTCGTACGGACCGTGCCGCGCACCGCCGTCGCGCAGTCGCTGTCGGCCGCGGGCCTGGGCGGGGCGCGGCGCGGCGGGAAGGCCGAGCAGTTGGTGGACCCGCTGCTGGAGCAGGCAGCCGAGTACGCCGAGCGGTACGCGCTGGAGCACGATCAGCGGGCCGTCCTGGGCGAGCTGGGCCTGCCGCTGCACGAACTGCCTCTGCTCGCCGAGGGCATGGACCTGGCGGGCCTGTACGAACTCGCCACCGAGTTGCGGAAGCAGGGGATCGTATGAGCCCGGACCCGGCCCAGGCACAGGACACGGCCCGCCACCGGCTGTCTCCCGCGCGTGTGCTCGGCATCGACCCGCTGATCGACGACCCGAAGACCCGGATCGTGGTGTGCTGCGGCTCGGGCGGTGTCGGCAAGACGACGACCGCGGCGGCACTGGGACTGCGGGCCGCCGAGCGCGGCCGGAAGGTGGTCGTGCTCACCATCGACCCGGCCCGGAGGCTCGCCCAGTCCATGGGCATCGACTCGCTGGACAACGTCCCGCGCCGGGTGAAGGGCACCGAGGGCGACGGCGAGCTGCACGCCATGATGCTCGACATGAAGCGCACCTTCGACGAGGTCGTCGAGGCGCACGCGGATGCCGAGCGGGCGGCCACCATCCTGGCCAACCCCTTCTACCAGTCGCTCTCGGCGGGCTTCGCGGGCACGCAGGAGTACATGGCGATGGAGAAGCTGGGCCAGCTGCGGGCCAGGGACGAGTGGGACCTGATCGTCGTCGACACTCCGCCGTCCCGGTCGGCGCTGGACTTCCTGGACGCCCCCAAGCGGCTCGGGTCCTTCCTGGACGGGCGGCTGATCCGGCTGCTGACGGCCCCGGCGAAGCTGGGCGGACGGGCGGGGATGGCATTCCTCAACGTCGGCATGTCGATGATGACCGGCACGCTCGGCAAGCTGCTGGGCGGTCAGCTGCTGAAGGACGTCCAGACGTTCGTGGCCGCGATGGACACCACCTTCGGCGGGTTCCGTACGCGCGCTGACGCGACGTACAAGCTGCTGCAGGCGCCCGGCACGGCGTTCCTGGTGGTGGCGGCACCGGAGCGGGACGCGCTGCGCGAGGCCGCGTACTTCGTGGAACGGCTGGCCTCGGAAAAGATGCCGCTGGTCGGCCTGGTGCTCAACCGGGTCCACGGCAGCGGCGCCGGCCGGTTGTCGGCCGAACGTGCGCTCGCCGCCGCGGAAAATCTTGAAGAGCCCCGCATTGTGGATCAGGGGGGCGGGAAGGCTGGAGTTCGTAACTCTCCCGACACGTACGGCAGTTCAGAATCTCCCGCTCCCGAAGCACCGGCTCCTGCCGAAGGCTCCCCCGCCGCCACGGACCCGGAGCGATCAGTCGTCCAGCTCACCGCAGGCCTGCTGAGGCTGCACGCGGAGCGGATGCAGCTGCTCTCCCGCGAGCAGCGCACGCGTGACCGCTTCACCGCGCGCCACCCCGAGGTGGCGGTAGTGGAGGTCGCTGCGCTGCCCGGTGACGTACATGACCTGACGGGACTACGGGACATCGGGGTACGGCTCGCGGCCGGCCGGCCGGAGCTTCCCTAGACGTCTACGGGGCCCGCGCAATCCGGGCTCCGCACCTGTGGCTCCCACATATGAAACGTCCCTGCATGTGGTGTCCACGGAGTGTGATCCACGCCCTGGGCGTATGCCCGTGGGGAGTGCCCTCAGCTCACCGCCGCGTAGTTCTCGTACACCTCGTCGCTGTCGAGAGGCACGATGCCTGCCCCGCGTTCGTACTCCGAGCGCGCGGTCTCCAGGAGTCTGCGCCAGGACGTCACGGTGGGCCGCCTGCGCAGCAGTGCGCGGCGCTCCCGCTCCGTCATGCCTCCCCACACGCCGAACTCGACGCGGTTGTCGAGCGCGTCGGCCAGACATTCAGTGCGTACCGGGCATCCGGTGCACACCGCCTTGGCCCTGTTCTGCGCTGCTCCCTGAACGAACAGTTCATCCGGATCGGTAGTGCGGCAGGCAGCCTGCGCACTCCAGTCGGTAACCCAGCCCATACCGGCGCCGTCCTCTCCCGAATCGAGGCTCCCCCACGGCGGCAGCGGCATATTCACCGCCGCCAGTTGAGGACGTTACGGAAGGTGGGCACAGCGCAACACCCCCTTCGGGCCCAATCTTGAATGGCCCGAACGGACTATGGGTAAGCGGCAGATCACCCGCGGGAGTGAGCTGGCGACATGCGTGATCATCCCGGCAAACCGGTACAGCTGTGGTGCGCCACAACGGACGCCCGGCGACACACGAGGCGGATTCGGACACGCCACCCTCAAGAAATGGGGCTACATCCGGAACGATTCGGGGTCGCCGGACGTATTGATACGCGACCGCACTGCTGTGACAGTTGATAGCAGCTTAGGCCAAGGCCTATACGCGTGTCCGGCGAATGAGAAGGTAGACGCCTCACGCTGCCCTGACCTGGCTCGGGCGGCCGCCCCGAGATGCCGTGGATGCCGGTTGTGTCACGATCCGGCACTCGAACATCCCGACAAGCCCCCGCTCCACCGGAACCCCCAGTACTACGGATTAGGCTGCCCTCATGCCAAAGAAGCGCTCGGGCGGTGGTCTGTCGGCCACGCAGCAGGCCGCCAAGTTCCTCGGTGTCAGTGTCCTCGCGGGTGCCGTGATGGCCGGCATCGCGCTGCCCGCGGCCGGCGCGCTCGGGCTCGCGGCCAAGGGGTCGGTCCAGGGCTTCGACGACATCCCGGCCAACCTGAAGAGCCCGCAGCTCAGCCAGCGGACCACGATCCTGGACGGCCGGGGCCACCAGATCGCGACCGTCTACTCCCGCGACCGCACGGTGGTGGACCTCAAGGACATCTCGCCGTACATGCAGAAGGCGATCGTCGCGATCGAGGACTCCCGCTTCTACCAGCACGGCGCGATCGACCTGAAGGGCGTCCTGCGCGCCCTGAACAAGAACGCGCAGAGCGGCGGGGTCGCCCAGGGCGCCTCCACGCTGACCCAGCAGCTGGTGAAGAACTACTTCATCGAGGAGGCCGGCGACGACCCGACGAAGGTCGCGCAGGCCACCCAGCAGACCCTGGGCCGCAAGATCCGCGAGCTGAAGTACGCGATCCAGATCGAGGAAAAGCTCGGCAAGAAGAAGATCCTCGAGAACTACCTCAACATCACCTTCTTCGGCGAGCAGGCCTACGGCGTCGAGGCCGCCTCCCAGCGCTACTTCTCCAAGCACGCCAAGGACCTCAACCTGCAGCAGTCCGCGCTCCTGGCCGGCATCGTCCAGTCGCCCAGCCGGTACGACCCGGTGAACGACGAGGCGGAGGCCACCAAGCGCCGCAACACCGTCCTGCAGCGCATGGCCGAGGTCGGCGACATCTCCCAGCAGGAGGCCGACGCGGCCAAGGAGAAGCCGCTCGGGCTGCACGTCAGCCAGCCGAAGAACGGCTGCATCACCGCCACCAAGGGTGCCGGCTTCTTCTGCAAGTACGTGGAGAACGTCTTCCTCACCGACCCGGTCTTCGGCAAGACCAAGGAGGAGCGGGCCAAGCTCTGGAACCGGGGCGGTCTGACGATCCGTACGACCCTCGACCCGCAGGCCCAGGCGTCGGTCCAGGCCTCGCTCAAGGAGCACGTCAACAAGTCGGACAGGGTCGCCGCGGCCGCCACACTGGTCGAGCCCGGCACCGGCAAGGTCCTCGCCATGGGCCAGTCGAAGCCGTACGGCTACGGCAAGAACGAGACCGAGTACAACTTCTCGGTCGACCGCTCCATGGGCGGCTCCAACTACGGATTCCCGACCGGTTCGACCTTCAAGCCGTTCGTGGCCGCGGCCGCCATCGAGGGGGGCAAGCCGGCCACTCAGGAGTACTCGTCGCCGTACCAGATGCCGTACCCGAGCCCCGTGCAGACATGCGGCAGCAAGCAGTGGCTCAACACCGACAACGCGAAGGTCGAGAACGAGAGCGAATCGGAGAAGGGCCCGTACGCCATGAAGGAGGCGATGGCCAAGTCGGTCAACACCTACTTCGTGCAGCTCATCTCCGACATCGGCCTGTGCCCCGTGGTGAAGATGACCGACGCGCTGCACGTCGTGCAGGGCGACGGCGAGAAGCTCCCCCAGGTCCCGGCCATCGCGCTCGGCTCCAAGGGCATCTCCCCGCTGACGATGGCCAACGCGTACGCCACCTTCGCCGCCCGCGGCATGTACTGCACCCCGATCGCCATCGAGTCGATCACCCAGAAGGCCGGCAACGAGCAGAAGTCCCTCCAGGTGCCGAAGTCGACCTGCTCGCGCGCGATGAGCGAGAAGACCGCCGACACGGTCAACACCCTGCTGCGCGGTGTGGTCGACTCCGGTACGGGTCAGCAGGCCGGCCTCACCGACCGCGAGAGCGCCGGTAAGACGGGTACGACGGACGAGCGCAAGAACGCCTGGTTCGTCGGCTACACGCCCAACATGGCCGGTGCGGTATGGGTCGGCAGCGCCCGGCAGAACGTGAAGATGGTCAACATCACCATCGGCGGTGTCTACCGCCCGCTCGTCTACGGCGGCGAGGTCCCGGGCCCGATCTGGAAGGACGCCATGAGCGGCGCCCTGGAGGGCAAGCCCTCCGAGTCCTTCAACCTCGTCGACATCCCGGACGGCAACAAGGACGACAACGGCGGCGACGGACACGACCGCGGCGACGGACACGGCGACAACGGCGGTGGGTTCATCGGCGGGATCATCGGCGGCCTGACGGGCGGCGGCGGTACGGCGGGCCCGACGACGGGTGGGACGACCGGCGGAACCGTCCCGACGCCCACCATCTCCTTGCCGGGCAACTTCATCCAGGGACAGACCAACGGAGGGACCAACGGGCACGGGAACGGTGGAACGCGCGGCTGACGCCGTACCGTCCTCCCTCCCCCGCCACCGTCCTCGCCACCGTCCGAGTCCGGACACGACAGGACCGCACCCGGGCCCCTGGGCCCGCGGTGCGGTCCTGTTCCTCGTACGAGCCGGCGCCGAGCCCCGCCCGGGTCAGCCCTGCAGCAGCTTCTTGACCACGGCGGCGACGCGGCCGCCCTCGGCCTGGCCGGCCACCTTCGGGTTCACGATCTTCATGACGGCGCCCATGGCCCGCGGCCCCTCGGCGCCGGCCGCCTTCGCCTCCTCGACGGCCTGGGCGACAATCCGCTCCAGCTCCTCGTCGGCCAGCTGCTTCGGCAGGTACGCGGCGAGGACCTCGCCCTCCGCCTTCTCCCGCTCGGCCTGCTCGGGGCGACCACCCTGGGCGAAGGCGTCGGCGGCCTCCCGGCGCTTCTTGGCCTCCTTGGTGATCACCTTCAGGACCTCGTCGTCGGACAGCTCACGCTTCTCCTTGCCCGCGACCTCCTCCTTGGTGATCGCGGCGAGCGTCAGCCGGAGCGTCGAGGAGCGCAGCTCGTCGCGCTCCTTGATCGCGGCGTTGAGGTCGTCGTGCAGCTTCGACTTGAGCGTGGTGGTCATGGCAACGATTGTCGCAGGTGTTGAAGCGCGGACGCCCGTCGTTTTAGGCGGTGTCCCGGGCGACGGCCGGTCACGGGGCCGCCCGGTCGTCTGACACGATGGTCGTATGCGCGCTCGATACGGAGTACCTCTGGGAATCGCGGCGGCCGGCGCCGCCGGTGTGTTGTACGCGGCCGGCTTCGAGGCCCGCTCCTTCCGGCTCCGGCGGGTGACCGTGCCGGTCCTTCCGGCCGGGATGCGCCCGCTGCGTGTCCTCCAGGTCTCCGACATCCACATGGTGAGCGGTCAGCGCAAGAAGCAGCGCTGGCTGCGCTCGCTGGCGGGCCTGCGCCCGGACTTCGTGATCAACACCGGCGACAACCTCTCGGATCCGGAGGGCGTCCCGGAGGTCCTGGACGCCCTCGGCCCGCTGATGGAGTTCCCGGGCGCCTACGTCTTCGGCTCCAACGACTACTACGGCCCCCGACTGCGCAACCCGGCCCGCTACTTGATGGAGAAGACCAGCGGCCGACACGGGCTGAACGGCAACCCGCCGGCCGTGGGCGTGATCCACAACCCCTGGGAGGACCTCCGCGACAGCTTCGACGCGGCGGGCTGGCTGAACCTGACGAACACCCGCGGTGTGCTGAAGGTCGAGGGCGTCTCGGTGGAGCTGACGGGCCTGGACGACCCGCACATCAAGCGCGACCGCTATCTGCAGGTGGCCGGCGGTCCCTCGGACACGTCCGACTTCTCGATGGGCGTGGTGCACGCCCCGTACCTGCGGGTGCTGGACTCCTTCACGGCGGACGCGTACCCCCTGATCCTGGCCGGGCACACGCACGGCGGTCAGCTCTGCATCCCCTTCTACGGCGCCCTGGTCACCAACTGCGACCTGGACACGGACCGCGTGAAGGGGTTGTCCACGCACGCGGCGGAGGGCCGGACCTCGTACCTGCACGTGTCCGCGGGCTGCGGTACGAACCGCTACACGCCGGTACGGTTCGCATGCCCGCCGGAAGCTACGCTGCTGACGCTGGTGGGACGGGAGTAACCCGCTTCCGCCCCCCCCCTGTGATCCGCTGGGGCGGGCCGGGTGAGTAACCCACCCGGCCCACCCGTATCGCCCCATTTGTCCACGCTGCTTAGCGTGAGGACATGACCGCCCCGATACCCAGGGACATCCCGGACCTCCCCGCGGTCCCGGGCAAAAAGCCCATGCTGCTGCCCTCGCACGTGCCGGCCGCGGCGGTGATGTCCCCCGTCCCCCGCCCCCTGGCCGCGGTGTTCCGCCTCCTGACCGCCCTGGCGGCCGCCTCCGGAGTGACCCTGGAACTCCTCCTGGGCAGTCCGGCCCGGGTCATGAGCTACTTCAGCGTCCAGAGCGGCGCCCTGCTGGCACTGGTGTTCGTGATCTCCGCCCACCGGGCGTGGGCGGCCCGCCGCCCCCTGCCGTCGGCCCTGACGGGTGCCGTGCTGCTCTACGCCGTCGTCTCGGCGCTCGTCTACCACCTGCTCCTGGCCCACACGACGCCCCCGTTCTCCATGACAGGTGCGACGACGCCGCCGGTGCCGTGGCACGGCCAGTGGATCGCCGCCCAGCTCCTCCACAAGGTGGCTCCGGCCGCCGCGGCCCTGGACTGGCTCCTGCTCACCGCACCCGGCCGCCTGCACCTGCGCCAGGCCGCCGCATGGCTCGTCTACCCCCTGGCCTACCTGGCCTTCACCCTCGCCCGGGGCGAGCTCCTCCTCCCCGGCGCCCCCGACCGCTACCTCTATCCCTTCCTGAACGTCGAGCAGCACGGCTACCGCAGCGTCCTGGCCAACGCCCTCCTCCTCGGCCTCGCCGTCTACGCCCTGGCGATCCTCCTGATCGCCCTGGACCACGCCCGCCCGAACCCCGTCCGCCGCCGCGCGAAAACCGGATTTCGTCTCCGGCCACCAGTGGGCTAAAGTAAACGTCGTCGCCGCGGCAAGCAGCGACATCGGGGTGTAGCGCAGCTTGGCAGCGCGCTTCGTTCGGGACGAAGAGGTCGTGGGTTCAAATCCCGCCACCCCGACAGAGAAACACCAGTTCAGGGCCGGGGGGGTTTTTTAAGACACCGCCCCAATCAGTTAGGCCCACTCGCTAGCTGTGATAAAGTCTGTCTCAATGTTTGAGACTCGA
>NZ_JBHYKH010000270.1:0-2238 GCF_042741275.1 Streptomyces sp. NPDC058964 | reverse complement strand
TGTGTCTTTCTCTACAACCCCCACCCCCCCACACACAAACACCCTCTGGGGCGCGGGCTCCCCACCCACCCCCCCCGCCCTGAACTGTTCTCCAAAGGCTCTCTGGAGAAATCCTGGAGAAGATCTTGGAAATCGTCTCCAGGCCAGTGCCCTACCCGCGAGCTCCCAGCAGCGCATCCAGAGCAGCCACAGGCGAGCCGGGGCTCATCGCCCGGCGCGCGTCCAATGCCTCCTCCCACATTGCGGTGAGCGCGGTCATCAGCGCCTGCCGCATGCCAGCCGTGATGTGGTCATAGCGGGACTGCACCGAGCCGTCCTCGTGCCCCATGCGTTCGTCCATCAGCTTCGGCGGGGTCCCCACCTCTCTCATCAGGGTCTTGTGCGTATGGCGCAGCCCGTGCGGCGTCAGCCCAGGAGCGATCGGCACCCAACACGCCTCAGCCCGCTTGGAGGCCCCTCGCCCACGTGCGGGAATCCCGGGCCACGGCTCAGCGACGACCGGCACAGGGTGCTCTTCCTGATTGCCGCGTCCGGGGTACCGTCCCGTGGCGGCAGGTCGAAAGAGCCAGGTGGCGAAGCCCGAGCGTCGCCAGTGTGCGGCCAGCTCGCCCGCTCCCGCATTACGGACGTACCCGAGATCGGTGATGGCCTCCAGCACCTTTAGGCGAGTCGGCTCCGCCACAGCGCCAGGGCGGTTGAGGACGTTGGATACCGTGCCTGTCGAGACGCCGGCGCGGCGAGCGACGTCGACCAGCTTCGCCCCCGGACGGCTCACAGAACCATTGGCAGCGCCATGACCACGGAAGACGTAGGCAAGTCCGTGGCACTCACAAGGCTTCGGTTTCGTCCGGGCGATGTGGCTCGCAACCAGTGCAGCGAGGAAATCCGGAGCATCAATGTCCCGGTAGGAGTCATCCTTGGGCGGGCAACGGTGGAGTTCGCCGGTATCCAGCTCGTAGAGCTGCCACTCAACGCGAATGCTCTTCGGCCGGACGAACTCGGTCTCAAGGCCAACGATCTCGCCCCAGCGCATGCCTGTGTAGCCCTTGAGAATGCCGCAGACGAACTCGTCGTCCCGACCGGACAGCAGCGCCATCCGCTCGGCAAGCAGCAGAATGCCGAGCGCTGTGGTGACCGCCTTCTCCGGGCCACGGTTGCGGGAGCGGCCGGCGCGCTTCCCTCGCCCGCGCCTCTTGGTTGCCGGGTTGGACTCGCGCAGCCCCTCGTCAACGGCGTCGGCAAGGATCAAGTGCAGGGTCGCCCGCCATGTTTTGACGCTGGTAGCCGCGTAGGGAACGGCGCGTTCCCGCTTCTCCCAAGCGGCAATGTCGGTGCTCAGGATGTCGGCGATGGCGAACTCCTCGAACGCCGGGAGCAAGTGCTCTTCGATGTGCCGCCGGTAGTTCTGCATGGTGGACGCCGCCAAGTCCTGCGCGGCATACCAGCGGTTCACGTAGGCACCGAAAGTGATCCGCTCAGGAGGCGCCTTCTTCGTTCCGGCCAGCAGCTTCGCTTCTTCGGCGTCCGCCGCCTTCTTTGCCGCTGCCTTGGTCCGGAAGCGGATGGCGTCACCATCGGCGTCGCGCACAGTGGCGTACTTGCCGGGCGCGAGCTTGTACCGGCCGCGCCAATAGCTGCCGAGGTTCTCGGCGTAACCCAACTTGCTCTCCCTATCGGCGGGGTTGCCGCCCGGCTGGAGGGCCGGGCGGCACACGGAATCAGGCTGCGGTGGACTGCGATTGGCCGTGTCGCGCCCTGCGTGGGGTCCTTGCCTTCAGCGAGGTGACGGCCACCGCTGCGGTGGCCGCCCGGCGGCGCGGCGCTTGTGAGACTGGTACGGCAGCGCTGCTGCTTTCGGTGGGACGGCTCTCGAAGATGCGCGTTATCTCTGCAACGTGGTCAGCCGTGAACCGGTAGCTGCCTCCAGGCTTGGTGAAGGGAATGCGTCCCCTCCGGGCCTGTTCCTTCACCCACCACTCGGAGCAACGGAGAGCTTGGGCAACATCCGCAGCAGAGTAGAGCTGAGGCAAGTCAGTGATCTTCTGACGCACTTTCATGTCTCCTCTTGGGCTCGCTTCGGGGGTCCGACTCTTAGACCTGTCCGAGGTTCGGATTTCTGCGTCACCCGCGTCATCAGCGTCACCCAGGCTTCTGACCTGCCGGTTTCGGGTGACGCAGAGCGTTGGGGGTGGGGGGGGGGGGAGGGGGGCGGCGGTGTGTTGGAGACATCTCAAATAC
>NZ_JBHYKH010000269.1:5719-11986 GCF_042741275.1 Streptomyces sp. NPDC058964 | reverse complement strand
CGATCGGGCGGCCGGGGGGGCGGGCCACCCCCCCCCGCCGCACCACTGGCACGCCTCCGCGATCACGACACCGGCGGATCTCGCCCCCTTCACCGCCGAGGACCTCGACGAGGCCCGCAGCCGGCTCACCCGGCTCGCCCGCATCTGGGCCGTCCGCCTGGACGCGCTGACCGACGAGCAGCTCGACGACTCGCCCGGACAGGGCTGGAGCTTCCGCGAACTCGCCCAGCACCTCGCGGGATCCCGGTACTACGCCGATGCCGTGGGGAGCCTGGCATGACCCCGTTCGCCGGTCTCCACCGCGCGGGCGAGCCCCTGTTCCTGCCGACCGCCTGGGACCACGCCTCGGCGGCAGCCCTCGCCGCACGGGGATTCGGCGCGATCGGTACCACGAGTCTCGGCGTCGCCGCGGCCGCGGGCCTGCCCGACGGCGCGGCCGCGACCCGTGAGCACACCCTCCGGCTCGCCCTTGCCCTGGGTACGGAACCCTTCCTCCTCTCCGTCGACGCGGAGGGCGGCTTCAGCGACGACCCCGACGAAGTGGGAGCGTTCGCACGGCAGTTGTGGGCCGTCGGAGCGGCCGGGATCAACCTGGAGGACGGTCTCGGGCCGGTGGACCGGCACGCCGCGAAGATCGCCGCGGTCAAGGCGGCCGCGCCGGGACTCTTCGTCAACGCGCGCACCGACACACACTGGCTGGGCGACGGAGCGGAGACGCTCCGCCGCCTGGACGCCTACCGGCGGGCGGGCGCCGACGGCGTGTTCGTCCCCGGCCTGAACGACCCGGAGCAAATCAGCGCCCTCGTAAGGAACTTCGACGTTCCCCTCAACGTCCTCCACTCGCCGGCCGGTCCCACCGTCGCCCACCTCACCGACCTCGGCGTACGGCGGATCAGCCTCGGCTCGCTGCTGTACCGGCGGGCGCTGGGCGCCGCCCTGGACGCCGTGGCCGACATCGCGGCCGGACGGGTGCCCGGCGGTACGACGCCGTCGTACGACGACGTCCGGGCGCTGGAGCGCCGGCCCGGGTGAGACCCGGCCAGGCCGCCACGCCCGTGCCGATGCCGCTCACTCCGGACACCGGCCATCTGGCGAGCTCGCCGCCGAGGGACTCGGGCAGTACGCCGAACAGGAACCGGAAGACGCCGTAGCCCGCGGCCGCGCATCCCGGGCTCCCCAGCCGGCCGGGGAAACGCACCGGAGGCGATCCGGGTTCGCCCGGCGGTCCGGGTCCGCACCGCCGACTCTCAGATAATCGCCGGGGCTCCTGGGGTGTTCACCGGAACCAGTGTCTCCGTGAGCCGGTCGGCGAACGCGACGGGGTGCTCGAGGGTGCCGAGGTGCCCGCCCGGGAACTCGGCGAAGCCGCCTCCGGTGCGCGCGGCCACCGACTCGGCCGTCTCGTAGAGGAGTTGGCCCCTCGAGTCCGCCCCGGCGGCCACGGTGAGGAGGGGCGCTGAGGCCGGGGAGGCCGGCCCGGTGGGGACGTACGCGGTGAACGGGCGCAGGACCCGGGCCAGGAACACGTCCATCGGAGTGGCCGACTCGTCGTCGGTGGCGGGTGGTTGCCCGCCCTGCAGCCGCTCGATCAGCTCGGCGCGCCGCCGCGCCCCGTCCGGTGGCAGCGTCACGCACGGGGCCTCGTGCGCGACCACGTGCCGCAGCCGTTCCGGGTGCCGTGCGCGCAGGTCGAGGACGGCGATGCCGCCCGAGCTGGTCCCGAAGACGTACGCGCTCTCGCCGTCCGGAAGGACCTCCTCCAGCACGCGGTGGGCACCCTCGCTCCACTCCTCCACCCGCTGGTCCGGTACGGGCCGGCCGAGCCGTCCGTGGGCGAGGCCGAGGGGGTCGTACGTCACCACGGTGAAGCGCTCCGCCAGGCGGTCCGTCAGCGGGCCCAGCCCCATGGGGTGGCCGGCCCCGCCGGGGACGACGAGCAGGACGGGCCCGCCGCCGGTGACGTCGTAGTGCGGCTCGGTCATCGGGACTCCTTCTCCCGCGGCCAGTGTTCGAGCGTGATGTGCAGGGCGTCGACCGCCTTGCCCCAGGAGGCCTGCACATCGCGGGCGGCGCCGAAGCCGCCGGCGGACTCCAGGGCGCAGTAGCCGTGGAAGGTGCTGCGCAGCAGGCGCACCGCGTCGGTGAGGTCGGGTTCCTCGAGGCCGTAGGCGCGCAGCATGCCGTAGGTGATCTCGGCGGTGCGCCGCATGCCGGGGGAGTCGGCGATCAGGGCCTGGTCGATGCGGATCTGGGTGGCCGCGTAGCGGCCCGGCCGCTCCAGCGCGTACTGCCGGTAGGCGTCGGCGAAGGCGGCCAGGGCGTCCTTCCCGGCGCGCCCGGCCACGGCCGCCGCGATCCGGTCGATCAGCTCGGCGCCCGCGAACAGCGCGAGCCGTGTGCGCAGGTCCTGCAGGTTCCTGACGTGCGAGTAGAGGCTCGCGTCCTTGACGCCGAAGCGGCGGGCGAGTGCGGAGAGAGTGACGTTCTCGAAGCCGACCTCGTCCGCGAGCTCGGCCGCCGCGGCGACCAGCCGGTCGGCGGAGAGTCCTGCGCGGGCCACGGGGATCACCTCCTTGGTTATCCAGGAGTAATCCTAGGGCATCTAGGTAAGGTGGTCGTGAGGCACGCCGCGTCGGGCGTGCTCAGCAGTGCCTGCCGTGGGCGGAGACCAGCTGTACGTCCTCCGCGCGCAGGCGCAGGGCGTGCCGGGAGGAGTCCTCGCCCCGGGACGGGGCCGGGTCCCAGAGCCACACGGTGTCGCCGCTCGCCTGGAAGGAGAGGACCGGGTGTGCGGTCGGAACGGGCCCGTTGATGACCGGGATCCTCGGGCTGAGCGGTCTGACGCAGAAGAGTTCGCCCTGGAGCCCGAAGTAGGCGGAGGGGCGGCGCCCTTCGGCGGCGGTCTCCATCGCACGGTCGGCGGCCCTGTCCACACCGTCGAGCGCGTCGATCGTCACGGTCAGGACGGCGACCAGCACCATCAGCGGCAGGACCCACCGGACGAACCCGCTCGCGCCCGTCTGGACGTTGAAGTGACGGGCCCAGCCGCCCATCGCGACGAGCAGCAGCGAGAACGCCACGGCCAGACCGAGCGGCCGCAGCGCCACGGCGTACTGCCAGTAGAACGCCACGTGCACCGAGTCGGCCGGGACCCCGAAGCGGTCCTCCAGGTAGATGGCGTGCAGGAACGACCCGGCCCAGGGCAGCACGAACGGCAGCGGAGCCGCGAGCACGGGCAGGAACCACTGCATGTTGCGGCTGAACCAGGACTCGCTGAGGGCGTACCAGAGGCCGAGGACCGTGAAGCCGAAGAGCAAGGTGAGGAGGACGCCGGCGAGTTGCCGGGACAGCGAAGCGGGCTGGGCGCCTGCCCAGAAGAACCCGAAGACGGTCAGGCCCCCGACCAGGGCACAGCCGATCCCCAGCCGGACGAGCCACGGACGCGGCTCGTTCGCCGACACCCACTTGCCCACCGGCCAGGACATCCCGGCCGGCCAGGCCAGCACCAGGAACCGCCACGGCGTTGTCAGCGCGCCGAGGACCATTCCGCACGCGAGACTGACGAGTACCACCGCGCCGACGCCCGCGATGAGGATCGCCCCGCGGCGCGGATCGGCCGACCGGTCACGCGGCCGGGGCCCGATCGAGGTGCGGATGTCGTGCACGTCGGGATCGAAGGGCGCGCCCCCGATGTTTCGCCGTTCCAACTCCGCCAGGGCCCGGTCCCGTTGCTCCTCGCTGTACTCGCCGCGCAGATGCAGGGTGTGGCGCAGGTCCCAGCCGCCGACGGCGATCCAGTGCTCGGCCAGCCACCGCAGCGCGGGGCCCGCACCGTCCGGCACCTTGTGGTGGACGTGGTAGGTGGTGTTCGGCTCGGCGGGCTTCGGCCGGATGAGTTTGGCCTCCCGCACCCATACGTCGATCTTCCGCCGTGCGGCCAGCGAGGTCAGCCGCTCACAGGCCGTCGACCTGGCGGTCAGCCGGGAACCCCGCAACGGGACTTCCACGATCAGCCCGGTGTACCCGTCGTCCGTCCCCACGGCGTCCCCGGTGCGCGCCGGGCGCACCCGCCAGCCCTGAGCCGTGAAGACACTGGTCGCCAGCTCCAACTCGTCGTTCTCGTCTCGGACTTCGACGACCAGGCGCACCCTGCGGTTGAACGGATCCGGTATCACCGGCGAAGTTTCGCACAGCAAGTCTGCGCCAAACTATGAGAGTTGACTCTCACGCTTTCTGAGAGGACACTCTCACACCATGGCATCCGGTGACCACGTGTCAGGCAATCGCTACGGCGACCTCGAGATAACCGACCCCAAGGCCATGCGAGCCCTCGCCCACCCCGTGCGGCTCGCCGTCCTCGAGCGGCTGCAGCGCCACGGCCCGGCCACCGCCACCCAGCTGTCCCCGCACGTCGGCGCCACCCCGTCGGTGACCAGCTGGCACCTGCGCCATCTGGCGGGCTTCGGGCTGGTCCGCGACGCGCAAGGGTCGGCAGACCGGCGGGAGCGGCGGTGGGAAGCGGTGGCGCGCGGCTTCCGCTTCGAGGTGCCGGAGGACGAGGAGGGGCGGTCCGCCGCCCGGGGACTGTCCGGGGAGATGTTCGCGAGCGTCGCCGAGCTGCCACTGAGCTGGCTGACCGGGACCGAGCCCCGGCTGGAGCCGGAGTGGACCCGTCACGCGGGTGTCGCCAACACGCGGATCGTCATGTCGGCGGAGGAACTGGCGGCTCTGCACGTCGAGTTGGAGAACCTCCTCGCCCCGTACGTCACCCGCGACCGGGCCGAGTGGCCGTCCGGCAGCCGTGGGGTGAAGCTGCTGCTGTACGCGCTGCCGGAAGCGGCCGGAGACGACACGGACGCCCCGGACGGCGCAGACGCCCCGGACGGTGCAGACGCCCCGGACGGCGCAGACGAGACGAGCGCTCCGGCGTGACCGCATCACTGTGGCGGGACCGCCGCTTCGTCCGCTTCTGGACCGGTCAGACCGTCTCCCAGTTCGGGGACCGCGTCTCCGAACTCGCCGTTCCGCTGATCGCGGTGGGCACGCTGCACGCCACCGCCGCACAGGTCGCCCGGCTGACCGCGCTCGCCTGGACCCCCAACCTGCTCGCCGTGTTCCTCGGCGCCTGGGTCGACCGCCGCCCCGGCGAACGGGCCCTGATGGTCGCCGCGGACCTGGTCCGCGCGGCCCTGCTGCTGACCCTTCCGCTCGCCGCTCTGGCCGGCGCGGTGACACTGGGCCAGCTGTACGCCGTCGCGCTGCTGACCGGACTGGCCGGGGTGGTGTTCGGCACGGCGTACTCGTCGTTCTTCCCCCGCCTCGTGCCGCCGCCGTCGTACGTCGACGCCAACAGCAAGCTCAGCGCCAGCTGTTCGGCCTCCTTCGTCGCCGGACCCGCCCTCGGCGGCGGACTGGTCCAACTGCTGACCGCCCCCGTCGCCGTGGCCGTCGACGCCGTGTCCTTCCTGGTGTCGGCGCTGCTGGTCGGCCGGGTCCACGCCGACGAACCGCGCGTCACCGGCCGTCCGGACGGACCCGCGCTGCTGCGCGGCGCGCGCGAGGGACTGGCCTTCGTCGTCCGGCACCCGGTGCTGCGGCCGACCCTCGCCTGCGCCACGACGCTGAACTTCTTCACCTTCCTGACCGGCACCGGCCTGCTCGTGCTGTTCGCCGACCGGGAGTTGGGCCTGTCCCCGGGGGTGATCGGGCTGGCCTTCGGCGCCGGTGCGATCGGGGGACTGCTGGGCGCGGTGGCGGCGCCCGCGATCTCCCGGGCGATCGGCGTGGGCCGCAGCGTCGCGGTGGGCGCCGTCCTGTTCCCGGCGCCCTTCGCCCTCGTCTGGGCGGCCGAGGGTCCGCCGTGGGCGCGGGCCGGGGTCCTGGCTGCCGCCGAACTGCTGTCCTCGTTCGGTGTCATGCTCTTCGACGTCAACCTCAACTCCCTCCAGACGGCGGTCGTCCCGGACGGACTGCGCAGCCGCGTGGCCGGCGCCTACAGCACGGTCAACTACGGGGTACGGCCGCTGGGCGCGCTGGTCGGCGGCGCACTGGCCACCCTCGTCGGGCTGCGCCCCACGATCACCGTGGCCGCGGTCGGCGGGGCCCTGTCCCTGCTGTGGCTGCTCCCGTCCCCGATCCCGGGGACCAGGACCCTGGACGACATCGCGGTCGTGGCGCCCGGCCCCCCCGGGCGCGGCCCCCGCCCGCCCCCCCGACGCCCCGCACCCCCCCGCGGGGCGCCCGGCCGGGGGGGGATAAAAAACAGAC